>JBFIJS010000240.1:0-6472 GCA_041600595.1 Saprospiraceae bacterium
CGCTGTTTGAGAGCGAACTGTTTGGTCATAAAAAAGGCTCTTTCACAGATGCAAAAGAAGACCGAACCGGCCGTTTTGAAGCAGCCAGCGGCGGTACTTTATTTCTGGATGAAATAGGTAATCTCCCTTTGCAGTCTCAGTCCAAACTACTGACAGTCTTGCAGAATCGGGAGGTTGTACGCATCGGAGCGGTTTCGCCGACGCCCATCAACATCCGCCTCGTTTGTGCCACGAACGTCCCCCTTTACGAGAAGGTGCGGGAAAAAACCTTCCGGCAAGATTTGCTGTACCGCATCAATACCGTTGAGATACACCTCCCCCCTCTGCGCGAACGGGTGACGGACATTCCACTACTGGCCGAACATTTCCTGAAAATGTATGTCCGGAAATACCAAAAGCAACAATTGAAATTTGCCCCGGAAACGATTAAAAAGTTGCAGGCATACAACTGGCCCGGTAATATCCGGGAGCTCCGGCATGCCATCGAACGGGCTATTATCCTTTGTGATGGTGACCGCCTGGAACCCAGTGATTTTATGTTGCAAAACCTGATCGAAGAAGAAGGGGAAACGGCGCTGCCTTCCTACAACCTCGACGACCTGGAAAAATGGGCCGTTCAGACATCGATGACCCGGCACCAGGGCAACATTACCCGCGCCGCGGAAGAATTGGGACTGACAAGGGCGGCACTCTATCGCAGACTGGAGAAATACGGCCTTTAATTTTCTATAACAAAAGTTATTTATAGAATGTGGAAGTGCTTCCTCAAGGGGTTTTAAGGGGCCTCGTCGTCGCATCAGGACGACGAGGCCCCTTAAAACCCCTTTGGGCCGAGCAGTCAAGAACTTAATTGCCCGGTTGTTTTTTCGGCCCACATTTCCGGGTTATTTTTTTTTAAAAACGTTTGTCACAACGCCTTTAAGTCACCAACCAACAACCATGTTTAAATCTTTCAGATTAAATATCTCCTTTCGGATCGTCACCCTTATCGTATTGGTGTTACTGTTGGTTTACTGTGTTACCCAGACGGAGTATTACATCACCATGTTCATCTTGTTCGTTGTGCTGGTTTTGACGGCTGTGGACATGGTGCGCTACGTAGATCAGTCGAACCGGGACTTCACGGCTTTTTTGCTCGGCATCAAATACGACGACTTTTCGGCCACCTATTCCGGCCATCACAAAGGGAAAACGTTTGGGGAAATGTACGAGGCATTCAACGATATCAACCGCAAGTTTCTCAACATCCGGGCAGAAAAAGAAGCGAACCATCAGTACCTGCAAACGATCGTGGAAGCCGTCAGCGTTGGTTTGCTTTGCTTTGATGAACAGGGAAATATTGTGATGCTTAACAAGGCTTTGCAAAAACTACTGAACAAGCCCTATCTCGTTCATGTAGATGCGTTGGAGCAAGTGGATTCCCAATTGCTGGAGGCGGTGAAAAAGATAAAAACGGGCGAACGGGACATGGTGAAGGTGAGCCTCGAAAACAAGACGATGCAACTGGCCCTGCAGGCTACCGAGTTTTCCCTGCGTGAGCAAAAGCTGAAGCTGGTCTCTTTCCAGAATATCCAGGGAGAATTGGAAGAGCAGGAACTGGAAGCCTGGCAAAAGCTTATCCGTATCCTCCGCCATGAAATCATGAATTCGATTACCCCGATTGTTTCCCTGACCTCTACCATCGATACCATGCTGGCCAATTCTCCCCACGGTACGATCGACAAAGAACAATCCGAAGATATCCGCGCCGCCATCCGGGCTATTCGCAACCGCAGCGAGGGGCTGATGCATTTTACCGAAACCTACCGCAACCTGACCCGGCTGCCGCCACCCAAGTTTCAGCTCGTTGATGCCGGTGACCTCATTGAGCGCATCCGCGTGCTATTCCAGCCGGTCATTGCCAAAAATGCGGTGCAGTTTAATATTCAGCTTTCCCAGTCGCCGGTTATCTTTCAGGCAGATGTAGAATTAATCGAACAAGTGATTATTAATTTATTGAAAAATGCCATTGATGCCGTAAAAAAGGTGGAAAATCCGACCATATCCATTAGTTCATACCGTACCAAAGAAGGCAAGGCGATCATAAAGGTCGCAGACAATGGCAGCGGTATTGAGAAAGAAATGATCGAACAAATATTTGTTCCTTTTTACACCACCAAGGAAGAAGGTAGTGGCATCGGTCTTAGTCTGTCCCGTCAAATTATGCGGGTACACAAAGGCCGCATCAGCGTGCAGTCTGTTGTGGGTGAAGGAACCGTGTTTACCCTGCGGATTTGATGTTTAATTTTATTTCATTGTTGCTTTCGCCCCGCATTCCCGGTTCATTTTAAATTCATTTTTTAAAAATGCCGAGCGTAAAAATTTTTTTTTATTCGCCGCATCCGGTTAGTGAATGATCAGGAAGAAAATTTTTCGATTTCACCGCCGGTTAACAGCGGCAGGTTTTCCGTTATTTTTTTTACATCCCAGTCCCACCATTTAATTTTTAATAATTTTTCGATTTGTTTTTCGGTAAAACGTTTGCGGATTAAAGAAGCCGGATTTCCGCCGGCAATCGAATAGGGCGCAACGTCTTTGGTTACGGTTGAGTTGGCGGCGATGATGGCTCCGTCTCCAATTTTTACACCGGGCATAATGGTGGCATTAAAACCAATCCAGACATCGTTGCCCACTACCGTGTCCCCTTTGGTGGGGTATGCTTTTCCATTCATGGCATCTTTCCAGTCGTGCCCAAAGATGGCAAATGGATAGGAGGAAATGGCTTCCGTTAAATGGTTGGCTCCGTTCATGATAAATGTAACGCCCGAGGCGATCATGCAAAATTTGCCGATAATTAATTTGTCTCCGATGAAATCGAAATGATATTTTACATTTTTTTCAAAATTATGAACGTCCGCAAAATCATCGTAATAAGTGTAGTCGCCGACTATTATGTTTGGGTTCGAAATGATATTTTTTAAAAAACAGAGCCGGTCATAATGTGGCAACGGGTATTTTTCATTTTTATTCGGTACGGCCATTTTAAATACTTTTTATTAGTTCAATAATTTTTTTATTGTCAGCTGCTGAAGGGACATGTTTTGATGTTTCCAGCATCAGGACTCTTCCCAGCGAGGGAAATATTTTGCGTATTCTTTTTTGCATTTTTATGCCCGGAAATAAAAGATCATTTTTGGCAATAATAAAATGGACGGGAGTTGTGATTTTTTTGGCCTCATCTTTTTTGATCAGGGGAACCGGAGAAAAGTCCATTTCAAAATGCAAAAATACTTTGGATAAAAACTGGACGGCAAACTTATCTTTTTCAGTAAACAAAACATCCAGAAAACGATGCAGGTACTTTTCGATTTTTTTCTGCCTGAATAAAAAGATAGGCATAAAAATGTTCCACCATGTTTTTACCGGGTTGCCGTTTACAATGCCGGCCGGTACAATCAAAAAGGTATTTGCAATGCGCTTTTCGTCAAATATCAATGTTTTCCAGCTGATAAAACCCCCGAAGGATATGCCAACCAACGTGGCATTTCTCAGGTTTAGCCGGGTCATTATTTCGTACATCCATTGACCGTAAGAGTCATCTTTCATATTGGGCCGGACTTCGTCGCTCAGGTTGGGTTGGCCGACAATGTCAACTGCGTAAACCCGGTAGTTTTCCGCCAGGCTGATCAGGGCTTCGAGGGCGATCGGGGCACAGCCGTTGGCTCCGTGCAGGAGTACCAGAGGGGGATGTTCGGTTTTTCCGGTAACGATAATGTTGGTGTCGCCAAAACTTGTTTCCACTATCATGAACTCGTGGTCGATAGATAATTCGTCCAATTTGATTTGGTACAATTCTTCTATTTCCTGCTTTGCTTTCGGGCTGCTGAAAAAGGATTTCATATGCTTTTATTTTGTCTGCCATACTGTTTTCCGAAATGTGTCATTTAAGAAAACTTAAATCTTTTCCATCGGCGCCATATCCTCTGAACGAACGATTTGTGAAAGGACCACATCCCACAAATCACTTCGTTTTGCGTACAAGATATGCGTGTCGTCGTTTGGCTCCTGCTGCTGGGTTGTTGGCCAGGCAGGGGTTTTTCAGAAAACACCTGGCAGGGGTTTTAATAGTTTTGGTTCTTCGACCATCTTCGTGGAATACTTCGGGTTTTAATCGGTGCTCCCACCGTAGTTGCCGAAGAACCATCGTTTTTAATTTAACAATGGGGGCAAACCGGGAGGAGCAGAGCGGGCCAGACATTCATGCTGCCCCTGGTCTCACCCGGTTTAGTTATTTGAGATTTGCTTGCCGCCTATAATTTGCTTGTGCAAATTCTAAAATGGCATTTTTAACCCTGGATGCCAACGAGAATTAAGCGGCTGCGTCCTGATCGATCGAGGCGTCCATAGTTGTTAAAAGGTCGTTTTTTGTAATCGAGACGGCAACGCCCGGTGCGGCTGATTCTTCCAAAACCTCATTTAAAGTTTCGGTTAATTCGGCAGGTGTTACGACACCCTGCGGGGCAGGCGTGTTGTCGTCATCTTTGTCGCAGGACAGAAAACACATCGACAAGATGATGAGGTAAACAGAGATTAAAAATGGATTTTTCATGATGATGGATTTTATGGTGGTGAACGATGTGGCAAAGGCCGGTTCATTATTATTTCTGATGTTCAGATTTCGATAGTTGGTCAAAGAATTCCCGTGCTATTGACAGGGTGTGCCAGAAGCAATCCCGGGAATTCGATGACCCCTTCAGTCGGGTGATTTAATATTGTCTGATTGATGATACAAAGATGGGGAGGTACGGGCAGGGCATCGTCCGTGATTATAATTGCGAACCTGGAAATGAGAATCCGTACTTTTGGTGAGGTTCGGTGCGTTCCGGGTCGGGAATCATGCACCTCAAAGCAAAATGGACTTTCCGGTTGGAAAGCCGAAAAGAAAAATCAGTAGCAAAGCATTCAGGCCTATTCGTTTTTCAGGGCATTTTTCACCCAGGCTCTTGGAGTCGTGCCTTCCACTTTTTTGAAAAATGCATTGAACACAGTTTTTGAATTGAAGCCACTATCATAGGCCAGTCCCAACAGGGTGAGGTTGCTGTTGGCAGGATCGACGGCTTTTTCTTTAAAAGTTGTCAGGCGGTACTGATTGATGAACTCATTGAAATTCAGGCCTATTCGCTCGTTGATGACCAGTGACAGCTGGTTGGGGTGTATTTGGATGGCCTGTGCCAGGCTGCTTAAGCTTAGCAAGGGGTCTAAATAAGGCTTTTGGGTATCGATGTACTGCAGTAGTTTTTCTCTCTGCGTGTCCAGTTCAGAATGAGAAGACACGGGCTCCGGCTTCCTTTTTTTAGTTTCGTGATCGCCGGGCAGCACCAGGTTGAAGGTGTGCAGCTGGTGAAATTCTTCCAACTCGTGGAGCTTTTCTAAAAATGGCTCCTGCCGGAAGTTCATAAGTTGTCCTCTTTTCTGATCGATGTAGTCCGACAAAAGCTTGATGGCCTGGTCGCGGTGTTTTGTGTTGGCGAGGATGAACAATTCATAAGGAACCAGCTGGTTTTGGACTTTGAAAACGTTGGCCCACTCCGCCAGCAGTTCGTCGGAGACAGTATCTGTTTCACCGTTGATCACATCAAAAAGCATGGTGTGCAGGCCTTTGTTCGGCTTGTCGGCGATGGAGCGGGTAAATTCGTCTTCGCGGTTGAGCCATATCAGGCACTTAATTCTCAATTCCAGCGCTAGGGCAAAATCAGGGTTGAATTCCAACGATTTTTTCAGGCAGGCAAGGGCCTCCACAAACTCCCGTTCCATGTAATGGATGTTGGCCAGCGTGTAATAATGATTAGCGGACAACGGGTCGATGTCGAGCATTCGTTGCACATAAATTTTTGCCTGGTCAAAATAGCCGGTGGCCGTAAAAAGCTCGGCCATGGCTTCGAGGGCATCCGTGTAGTGCGGGTTTAAATTCAGGGTTTGCAGAATATGCTCGTAGGCTGCCTGGAAATCCCAGTCGCCCCACAAACTTTTGCCGACAAAGGACAGGGTGTATTCGGGCAGTTCAGTGTTGATCTCCTTGCCTTTTAAAAAGTTTTCAACCGACTTTTCAAAACCCTCTTCCGGTGTCATAAAGCCCCAGATCGCCAACAGCCCGTAGCACTGCATGTTGCCGTAATAGGCCCGGGCAAATTGCGGATCACATTCAATGGCCTGGTCGTAGTGTTCAATCGCCAGCCGAAGTGATTCCGGCGTCCATTTTAGTTGGTAAAAACGTCCCTTGAGAAATAACTCATAGGCTGTTACACTATCGGTAGGTTTTTCTACCAGGTGTTCCTGTATGTTGAAGTGCCCGAAATTTTCCCTGATTTGGTTGGCAATGAGCAGGCTGATCTCATCTTGCAGCACAAAAATGTCGTTTAGCTCCCGGTCGAAGTTTTTAGACCAGTAATGAGTGCCGTCCCGGGCATTGATCAATTGGGCGGTAATGCGAACC
>JBFIJS010000241.1:0-6467 GCA_041600595.1 Saprospiraceae bacterium
GTCACTTTGAAGTTTTTTCGCCAAAAAAAATCTGACCGGTTGAAAAGGCTTTTTTGAAATGGTGAAATCAACTTCGTAAATGATTGGTACAAAGATGTGGGTGGGAGGCCCGACAGCACTACCTCCCATCGTTCAACGGTTACCGCTCAGGTTGCAGGAGCGAGATTTTTCTTTACTTGTTATGTTGCAAATTGGGAAATGAAACTGCCCTATCTCCTTGATAATGAGCTGAAAATGTGTTGCACGGCAAGGATGCCGGCGATTTTTCTGCTCGCTGATAAATTCTCTTGTGGGGGCATTTAATTCCGCACCTTCATCGGTATTCAGCAACAGTCGCCAGCCGTGGCGCAGGCGGTTCGAGCGGATGAAAAGGAAAGAAAAAAGCCCTGCCGCATCTCTGCCGGCAGGGCCCAATCATTTTTCACTTAGCGAAGGATTGAATTAATTTTTAAAAACACGACCGGTGCTCACCGCCACGTTTTGGCTATTGCGCACGACGATCTGGTAGAGCCCCGTCTGAGTGCCATCCGGTAGCGAAACGTTGACCAATTGTTCACCGGGATGACCTCCCAGAATGGCAGATTGGATCTGTTGCCCGAGCGGGTTGAGCACCTGAAGAGTCCAGTTTTGCGCATCTGTTTTATCAAATGCAACCTGGAATTCACCATTAGTCGGATTGGGGAATACCCGGACTGTTGCCAGTTCAGGGGCCACGAAACGGGAAGAACTCACCAGATCCTTGACATCATCGGACATGCTGATGAATGTAACAGCACCATTCCGGACAGACACATTGACGGCACTACGAGGCAGCCCTTTAGCACAGAAAATAAACTGCGTAGTTGTAGCAGATGAACCTTGCATCAGGCCCAGCGCACCGAGCATGGCAGAAGGTGCAGGTTGGCCGGCGAGTAAAAAGCTATCCGTCTGCACCCGGTCCCGGCGAAGTAGCAAAGCCTCTATGCTCACACTCCCGCTTCCGCCGGGATTGGGCAGAATGAGGGTGCCGTGACCGGCTACGGAAGTGTTTTGGGTAATGCGGGAAACCTGGCTGGCAGGCACATTGTCAAGACCAAAAGCGGCCACCTTCATGAGGTAATTAATTTGAACCGTGTAGCTGGCTTCCCAGGCATCCTGGTACGCCATTGGGAACTTAAAAAAGTAGTCGGGCTCCTCGTAAACATTGGTGTACCCAACAATAGTAATGGAGTCGTTTGCACCACCTGTAATAGGCATTGACGGAAAACCCACCGTCGAGAAAACCCGGCCGACGGTGGCCAGCCCCCCGTCATCGACTCGCTCATACAGGTCAACAGGAATATCAATGATTCCCAGCAGCCGATCGGAGGTCTTTTCCACCAGATTGGCCTCCGGGAAATCCGGATTTCCCGAAACCGGATCTTTGGAATAGGTAAAAGGATCAACCAGAGCCTGGGCGCTGAAATCCCAGGTCATGTTGGTTCCCACTTCCGGCACTGAGAAGCCCGCAGTGGACATGCTCCAGCTGTTAATGGTCATCCCGTCGGAGGTAAGGTCGTAGTCCGAACGATTTAAGACGATCTGGGCCGAGAGTTGGAGAGTGAGTAAAAAAAAGGTGAAGAGTAAAAAAGATTGCTTCATAATAGGAAGGTTGAATGATGAATAAATGACTGGGGCCGGGTGACCGCTGCCGGGCACCATTCCCCCAATTTTCACCTTCCCTATGTAAGCGCTGGAAAAAGGTTAATGACTTTTTGACTTTTTATTTAAAAAAAATGACTCCGGAAACCGGCTCACTACACGGCACATCGATTTAACAACGCCCGGCACATTACCACAACAGCACAAAAGCTGCCCACAGGAACGGTTCCGGATATTGCTTCCGCAACTCTGCCTGTGCAGCCCGGAAAGCCGCCGGAATGTCCATTTGCTCCTCCAGCCAGTTGTAATAAAAAGCCGCCATCAGTTCCTGCGTCTGGAAATCGGGGACTTGCCAAAGCGACGAGAGAACATATTTTACACCGGCAAATTTAAAGGCTCGTTGCAGGCCATAAACCCCCTCCGTTCCCTGGATGTCACCCAGCCCGGTCTCGCAGGCCGAGAGCACCACCAGTTCCGTTTGCGACAAGTCCATTTGGGCGATTTCGTAGGCCGTGAGGATGCCGTCGTCCGCACCGGGCCGGATAGGTTGGCCGTTTTTCCAGGCAAAATTTCCGCCAGCCAGGATGAGACCGGACCGAATCATCGGGTGCTCCGAGGTTTGATATCCTGTCCCACTTTCAGCATTTTCTTTTGGGCCCGGGAAAAAATACCCGTGCGTCGCCAGGTGCAGGATGCGGGGCGAGATTTGGCCGCTCCCCAATTTTTTGCAGGCCTCTTCGCTGCCTTCCGGGCCGGTGCGGTAGTAGGTCGGCAGGCCGGCTCCTTCCGTCAGCAGGCCAATCGTTTCGATTTCGGTTCTGGTCCAGTCGAGGTATTCCCATTTTTCGCCCCGCAGATGGAGGGTGGTGCTGTCCGGGCCGGTTTCGTTCCGGCCGGCCAGTTCCTGCGAAATGGCCGGGTCTCCGCCCTCCGGATTGGCCGAAAGGCTGCCTTCCGGGTCGTACTCAATGCCGCCGAACAGCTCTGCACTGCCATTGGTGGCCACAGCCCGACCGGGCATTACCAACTGCCGGGTACTGCCCATTTTTATCAGTTGAAAACGGTCGGCCAAGACCTGTCCTTTCCCGTCCCGGATAGCTTCCAGGTTGAGCCGGTGCAGCAGGCCGGTGGGCGAAAAGTAAACGGTGCGGACGGTACCCAAAGCTGCTTCCAGCGGCTGCCAAAGCAGTTGAAAAAGCGAACGCCCGGGCTGTTTTTCGTCAAAAAAATACAGTTGATTGATGGCTTCCCTCCGCTCAGAACCCTGGGTTTTCATGAGCCCGGCCAACTCCTTTTCAGAACAAAGCGGCACGAAGGAAGGATAGGTATCGCCGGCTGGCAGTACGAGGGCTGCATACCGGATATTGTCCGGTCCGGGGTTTTCGGGGGGAGCAGCAAAATGAACGAACTCGACGGCGGCCTCGCCTGGCTGCAAGGTTTGCCGGATATCCCGCCAGGTTATCTCCGCAAAGCGCTCCCGGTAACCCGCCACGGCAGTCACCAGCGTTTTTTCGATGGCATTGATTTGCTCCTCCATTTCAGCCATGTTGCTGCGTTCGGCGGGTGGTTTGGCCAGTTCGGCGGCGAGGGCGGTCTGCAATTGGCCCAGCAGACGGTATTGGGCGGCAAATGCAGGATCCTGGACGGTAAATTGTTTTACCCGGCTGGCCTGATCGAGCAAGTAGCCTTTTTGAAAAATGGCGTCATCGAAAGCCTGGGCCGTGGCTGTTCCCGGGTCCGGCTGCAGGTTTTGCAAGAAGGAAAAATGCTGATGAAAATAACTGGAAAACCTGGCGATGTAGGCAGCAAGTTCTTTTTCCGTCAGGTGTCCGGAGGCCCGGAAATAGGCCATCTTTTGCAATTGGCCCGCTTCGGCCAGGCTCTGGAGCGCTTCCTCCGTTTGCCCGGTGATGGCCTGCAGGCTGGCTATTTCCCGAAGGGTGGCTAAATAGTTAAGGCTTTCGGGCCCTGCTGTTTTTGCCCAGATTTGGTTGGCCTGCCGGTACAGTTTTTCCGCCTCTTCGTATTTGTGCAATTGCTTTTGTAAAAATGCCAGATTGACCAGGCTCCTAGCCAAATCAGGGTGTTCATTTCCCTGGTATTTTTCCCGCACCCTGATCACTTCCAAAATCAGCGATTCGGCAGCCTGGTATTTCCCCTGCTCCCGATAGCTCCAGGCGAGATTGTCTTTTGCCAGCGTGGTGTAATAATGTTCGCTTCCGAGTGATTTTTGGTAAACATCTAAAGCCATGGCGAAATGCTGCTCCGCTTGCCCGGCATCCCGCACGGCCATAAAATAGTTGCCGAGGTTGTTCAGGGAAATGCCGTAGTAATAATGCTCTTTTCCGAGCAGTGTTTCCCGCAAGTTTTTACATCGCAGATAATAGGTCCTGGCTTTTTCGTAGTTGCCCATATCCAGGTAGAGGTTGCCGATGTTTTCCAGATTTATGGCATAATCAACATGGTTTTCTCCCAGGATATTGGCTGTAACTTCCAAAGCTTCCAGAGCGAGTTTTTCAGCCTTGTCAAAGTCGCCGGTTTTCATATACAATGCTGACAAATTCTGGATGCACGTTCCATAATTCTCACTGTTGGTGCCCAGCGTCTCGGCAAAGACGGATTGTGCTTCCCGGAACTGCCTCTCGGCAGTTTCGTAATCGCCCCTCTGCAGGTTGACCAGGGCAGCGTTGTGAAGTGCGCCGGCATATTTTCGATGTGTTTTTCCAAATATATTTTCCCGAATGCGGACACATTCCTGATAACATTCCCCGGCTTCGTCCAAATCGCCTGTTATCCGGTAATAATTGCCCAGCGAGGTCATTAATGCCGCATAACCGTCGTCCTCTGTGCGGTTCGTCCGGCGGCTCACCGACCGGGCTTCCTGCAATCGGGTACCGGCATTTTCCATATCTCCCTGTTTCAGATAAAGCTCCCCGAGTGCTACAACGCAGCGCACATAATCCGGGTGTTCCCCGCCCAGAGTCCGGGCCTGAATGGCGATCGCATCCTGATAGCCCTGAAGTGCTTCTGCGTATTTACCCTGTCGGGAAAGGATGTGGGCTTGCTGGCAAAGACAGGCGGCGTAACGGGGAGCTTGGTCGCCAAAGGTGGCGAGGGCTTTTGCTTTAGCGGTCAGGACATCGGCCAGTGCCTGGTCGAAATTGGTATTATTTTCACGAGCCTCATGGAGCAGGCTGTCTATTTCGGCCTCTACAACCCGGTTTTCAGTTAATTGAGCCAGACAAAAGTGAGTGGCAGAAAATAGCAGGAAAAGTAAAAAGTAGATTCGTTTCATCCCGGTGACATTGAATTGTACCACAGCTGCAATGAGAGCGCATGGATAAAATGTAATATCATAATCTTAAACCCCATCCAGCCGATTTGTTTATTCTGTCAATTCCAACGCCCGTTTTGCTTGCCGTTTGAAGGCGTGTGCCGGTCTTCCTGCCATATCCTTGAAGATTTTTTCCGCCTGGTCATCTTCTCCCGAAAGCAGGAAAGCCAGGGCCCGGTACCATTCCAGCAGGTCGTTTCCGGCGACACTTTTATTTTCTATTTGGCCAAAATACTGTTGTGCTTCGTCGCCCATCCCCCGCTCCAGCAGGCAGTACCCTTTCAGAAAATAAAGTGTGTCATTGGTGGGCATTTTCCTTTCCAGTAATTGCAAACGGGCGTAGGATTTCGAGAAATCCCGCTGGCGCAACAGTTCGTCCACCTGCCGGAACGGCCCGAAGAGCTGCCACCCGGCAGGCGGGTACTGCGTGTACCAAATAGCATCCAGCAAAGCCTTTCGGCCGGGATTGGCCATTCCCTGACCCCGCAGTTGGGGAGAAGCGTGGGCAGGTGGTGGCAAGGTCCGGTCTGGATTGTCAGCAGCGATGGGCTGGTTGACAGCGGGAGGGCGCTCCTGCTCCCGGGCCGGTTGGTCAGCCTCGGCTGGAGGTGCCACTGGTTCAGGAGACGATTGCTCGGTTGGAGGTGCGGGAGTTTCCTTTTTTTCAGCAGAAAAATGCTGTACGTACCACCAGACCCCGCCGGCGCCCAGCACCAGAGCGAGGATGGCCATCCAGCGCCACACCTGCCACTGGTTTCGCCGTGACCGGGCAGCGGCCACCCGCTCCCATAGCACCGCATCTTCGATATCTGCGGTGAGTTGCCGTTGCCGGGCAACTTCTTCCGCAAAAGCCGGGTTGGCAGCCAATTCCGCCTCGAAGGCCTGTTGCTCCTCGAGGTTAAGTTCACCGATCAGATATGCCTCTATGTCGTAATTTTTCATGTCAAATTCAGGTGTAGAAAGGTTGAGGGGGTTGAGATAGCTGAGGAGAGTTGAGGCTCAACCTTTCAACCATCTCAACCATTCGAAAACAAAAACATCACCTTATCCACCTGTCGCTGGATTTGGTTTTACCAAAACATCGCGGTTCAGAGCATTTCTGTGATACCGGCAGCCCGGGCCAGTTCAGCCAGTTTTTTCAGGCACTGGCTGCGCTTGCTTTTCAGCGAACCGGTGCTGGTGTAGCTCGTCAGGTTTTGGTCGATGATAGTCTGGTCGCTCAACCGTTCAAAATATTTCAGTTCCAGCAATTGCCGGCAGTTTTCGCCCAAACGGGCCAACAGTTGTCGCACGATGTTTTGGCGTTCCTTGTTTTTCAGATAGGTTTCGGGGTCGAGGTCGGAGGGGGCAGCTACGTTTTCAAGTTCTTCCGGGCGGGGTTTGCGGGTACGCAGCCGGTTGGCAATCAGCTTGCGAGCCACGCCCCTGGCATAAGCGGCCGGATGATAATCCTGAAACTGGAATTGACCGTTCCGGATGGATTTTAGGGTGATGAAAAGTGCATCGCTGACCA
>JBFIJS010000242.1:0-6460 GCA_041600595.1 Saprospiraceae bacterium
CCCTGGCTGCCTTTCTGCTGCCAGTCATGGCCAAAAAAACCAGCCGGAAAACCACCCATGCTATCTGCCTCGTTTTGGGTGCCATCGGGTTGGCTTCCATTTTTGTCATCAAAACGCCCGCCCTGCTGATCGTTTCTATGATCGGGATCGGTTTTGCCTGGACGAGTATCTTGTCCATGCCCTATGCCATCCTCACGGGTTCACTTCCCGCCAACAAAATGGGGTATTTCATGGGGGTTTTTAATTTCTTCTTCGTCATCCCGCAAATTCTGGCTTCTGCCGTTCTGGGCTTTATCATCTCCACTTTTTTTGCCAGTGAGGCCATTTATGCTATGTTGATTGGCGGGTTTTCCTTTATCCTCGCCGCCGCCCTCACTATGTTGGTTGACGATGTAAAAGGGTAAAATTCTGTTGGTTCTGATTTTTCCATCCTTTTTGTTGAAGTGGATGGAAAAATCAGTGCCGCAACCCCATGTGGATAATTCCTTCGTTCCAATTCCGTACAGCCTTTCTATCTTTGCTCTCTTTATGATCAAAGGTAACAGCCAGGACAACCCGCCTGTCAGCTACTTTGCACTTACCTCAACATGAGCAACTATAAATACGACCTAAGAGGCGTTTCCGCCAAAAAAGAAGAAGTCCATGCCGCTATCAAGCACCTGGACAAGGGATTGTACCCTCTAGCTTTCTGCAAAATAATGCCCGATGTTGTGGGTAGAAGCGACCAACATTGCAATATCATGCACGCTGATACCGCCGGTACCAAAACCAGCCTTGCCTACCTGTACTGGAAAGAAACCGGCGACCTGAGCGTCTGGAAAGGCATCGCCCAGGACGCCCTGGTCATGAATCTGGACGACATGGCTTGTGTGGGATGTACCGATGGCATCGTTGTCTCCTCCACGATTGGCCGCAATAAGAATCTCATCACCGGCGACGTAATTGCCACTCTCATTCAGGCCGCAGTTGAGTTTTGTGAAAATATGAAAGAGCATGGCATTGGCCTTCATTTGGCTGGAGGTGAAACGGCGGATGTGGGTGATATTGTCCGGACCATCGACGTGGGTTACACCACTTTTGCACGAATGAAGCGCAACGATGTTATCGTCAATGACATCAAGGCCGGTGACGTAATCGTAGGCCTGGCTTCTTACGGGCAGTCCAGCTACGAATCGGATTACAACGGGGGTATGGGCAGTAATGGCCTTACCAGTGCCCGTCATGACGTCTTTTCAAAAATTTACGCAACAAAATATCCCGAAAGTTTTGATCCAAACACCCCTTCCGAGGTGATTTACACCGGAAAGAAAACCTTGACGGAGGAAATAAAAATAGCAGAAAAATCAATCACTGCCGGGAAATTGGTCCTGTCTCCCACCCGGACCTACCTTCCGGTTTTACAAAAGGTTTTGAGCGAGTTTGCGGGTGCAAACAGAAAAAACATTCACGGACTCATCCACTGCACGGGCGGAGCCCAAACCAAAGTGCAGCATTTCATCCACAATAAAAGGGTCGTAAAAAACAACTTGCTGGAATTACCACCGCTCTTCAAAATGATTCAGCAAGAATCGGGTACAGGCTGGAAAGAAATGTACCAGGTGTTCAATATGGGCCATCGCCTTGAATTTTACCTTCGGGAAAAAGACGCTCCGGCCATCATTGATATTGCCCGCAGTTTTGGTATCGAAGCACAAGTCGTCGGGTATGTAGAGGAAGCCGAGGGGGAACACGTACGGGTAGAGAGCCCCTTTGGTGTTTTCGATTATTGAAGAGTGAGAATAATGGCGACAAAAACGGCCGTCTTTCCCTAAAAAAATAAAAACGCATAAAATGCCGCACGGACCTGACCCGTCTCCGGTCGCACGCCGGAGCAGTTCCCGGTTACCATCTTCTCAAGATTAATCACAAACGGGAAATAGCAAATCATGCCGTTTCCAATTCATTACATATTAGTATTTTTATTAATTCTGGCACAGAATTAGATATATGATAGAAAATGATAATTTAAGTTCCACGTACACACTTCCAGCATACTATTAGAAAACGACCTGCCTACAAACACCCTGTTCCAAACACAACTTTATACTGGTAATGCGCGCCGGGTATCGTCTGATGCCGGTTTAGTTTATTGCCAAAACTTTAACAAATCATTCTAAACAGGCAAGTCCAGTTTTCCCACACACCGGTCACTGAGATAAGCCTTTTGAAAAAGGACATTCCCATGAAATGTACTGCACGTTATTGTTTCACCCTGTTAGCCTTGAGCGTTGCCAGTTTGCTTGGCGCTCAATCCGTTTTTCCGGTAGATACCGTCCACTATTACACTATTGATTGCAATTCCAATATGGATATTTGCCTCCCTGTCTCCTCTACGGATATGGCGGGGTATTTCATTTTTATGGATGGCAATCCTTATACCTCCAGCATTGCAGGCTGTGATTTTGACACGACCATTACCTACTCTTACACCACCCTTTTTGGCCTGGGTAACAGTGGCCCCTATCAACTCAACTCCTGGTCAGTCAACGGCATTTCCTTCAATGGCACCTTCAACAACATCAACGACCTGGTGAATAAGATGAACACCTGGGATCCTCAGGGAAACTGGATACATAATCCTTCTACCATTAGTATTGAAGGCGGTGCGCCGGGCAAAACGTACAGTAACATGGAGATCACCGTATTGTCCAACAACACCCCGTCCACCATCGGACTCAACTTCGGGCTGATTCCGAAAGGGGCCCGGATGCCTTTTGGAGAAGGCATGCACTCTCTGGTGGTTTTTGACAACTCGACCGGCACCCTCGACACCCTGATGGTTATGGTGGAGTGTTTGCTCCCATTACCTCCTACTGTATATACAGATACCATCCAGGCGGATGGACTCCCATATACTTACTGCCCGGATTTGACTTCGCTGGTCAGCAATGTTGCTTCCATAGAAAACATCTGTCCCGATGAAAGCGGCACTTTTGTTTCTTTCTACATCGACTCACTGGATAATTGTATAAAATACACCGGACTGGCGTGTAACGGAACGGAGATGGCCTGCATCGTAATTTGTGATGATATTGGACTGTGCGATACCACCTATCTGAATATCACCGTTGGAAATGATCTCTGTACCGCTGTTTCCCAGAAATGGATCGACTCAGTATTGATCAATTTTGGCGAAACAATATGCATTGATACCACAAATCTTCCCGGTACGATCATGTCAGTTGAAAACATTTGTCCTGACGAAAGCGGGGAAAGTGTCGTGTTCGAATACGACGAAACAACCCATTGTGTGACATACTTAGGGATTGCTCCGGGCCTCGATGAAGCTTGTTTTTTACTCATGGATGAGTTCGGAAACGTCGACACGGCTTACGTATGCGTCACCGTTCTGCTACCGGAGGTTGGTACAATTATTGACACCATCCTGATTGGTACAGATGAGACCTATTGTATTGACACTACTGAATTGGCAGGCAATATCTTAAATATAGAAAATTTTTGCCCTGCTTTGTCCGGCGAAGATGTAGAATTCGTTTTGGATGATGTAACTTTATGCGTCGAAGCTAATGGCTTTGATATTGGAACCGACACAGCCTGCATCGTTATCTGTGATGACTATGGGGTTTGTGACACCACTTACCTTTACATCACCGTTGTTCCGGACGTCAACAATCCGTGTTTCAATGCTCCTCCCCCCATTGCCGTTGATGATGCGGCTATCGCACCTTTGAACACCCTCATAAATATTGACATATTAGCCAACGATACCCTTGGCCCATGTCTGGACGTTTCCCTCACCGTACTCAACCCAAATTCAGGTGGAGACGGCCCACACAACGGACTGACTGTGCTCAATGTCGATCAAACAGTTGACTATCTGCCCGATACGGATTTCTGCGGATTGGATTCTTTTCAATACGTCCTCTGCAATCCGAACGGCTGTGATACCGCAACGGTCAGGATCGAAGTCTTATGTTTTGCCCTGGATACCATTATCATTTACAATGGTTTTTCTCCAAACGACGACGGCATCAATGAGACCTTCACCATCCTGAATATTGAGCGGTTTCCGGATAGCGACCTGAGCATTTACAATCGTTGGGGCAATCTGGTGTACCAGTCAATCGGTTACAAAAACGATTGGAACGGAAATTACCAGGGAAGACCACTCGCTGACGGCACCTACTTCTATTACCTGAAACTGGACGGCCGGCGAGAATTCTCGGGGTATTTACAAATCAATAAATAGTATTCCAGGCATTCATCCGGGCTGGTCAACCGCCCGGAAGACAACACCATAAAATTCAACACCTCCTGACAACCAGACTTTTGTTAAAAAACTTATCCATGATGAAAAGAACATTGACTTTCCTATCCCTCGTTGTTTTGATCGGACAATCGGCATTTGCCCAGCAAGACCCGATGTTCACCAAGTATATGTTTAACAGCTTGGTTTTCAACCCGGCTTATGCAGGTTCAAAAGAGCACATGTCCGTCAACCTGCTCCACCGTACTCAATGGTACGAAATTGATGGTGCTCCCACGACGCAAACTTTAGCGGCTCACACTCCTTTGCGCAATGAGCGGGTCGCCGTGGGTTTCAGTATGATCAACGATGTGATTGGGCCAACCAACACTGTTGGAGCCAATGTCATTTATGCTTACCGGATTCCGTTTGGTGAAAAATTAAAACTGAGCATCGGCTTGCAGGGAGGAATTGAGAGCTACAAAGCCGACTGGACCGACCTCAACCTGGAAGATCCGGACGACCAGTCTTTTGCCATGCCGATCAGCCGGTTTCTGCCAAATTTTGGAGCCGGTTTCTACTTATCCAGTAAGCATTTCTACTTCGGCGGCTCAGTGCCTCACCTCGTAGAATATGACCTGCGGCCGGAGGCTGTTACCGAAATTTACGCCCGGGAAACTCGCCATTATTATTTCATGACCGGGGCAGCCATTCCCATCAATGGAGATGCGCTGGTCTTCAAACCTTCTATTCTGTGGAAAAACGTAGGCCTGGATAAGAGTCTGTCTAAAATCGAATCCTTCCGCAACATCGGAGCCCCGAATGAAGTGGACTTCGATATTTCCTTCCTGTTTCAACAGACGTTGTGGCTGGGGGCTTCTTTCCGTACTTCCTGGGCCAAGCTCGAAAACGGGCGCAGCTCACACGACTCCGCCGACATTTGGGTGTCTTATCTGATGAAGAATGGATTCCGCTTCGGCGCTGCGTATGACTACCCCGTCAATGAACTGTCTAATGTGACCAGTGGTGCGTTTGAAATTATGCTTGGTTACGAATTTAGTTTCGACGAAAGAAAAGTCGTAACACCAAGGTATTTTTAACGATCAATGTTCATCATCAAACATTTATCATTATTTCAAATAAATTAGCCGCTATTAAACCTCATCCGGAAATAAATTAACCATAATTGATATGCGTACCTTAACAGCCCTCATTGCTTTCTGCTTTCTTTTCCTGAGCGCTTCGGCTCAAACCGGAAAGCTAAAACAAGCCCAACAGAAGATGGACAACCTGGAATACATGGATGCCATCGAAATATACAATCAGATTTTGGAAAACGGCGATGTGGCACAAGCCAAGATCAACCTGGCCGAGGCTTACCGTAAAGTCAACGACACACCGAACGCCGAATTTTGGTACGGTCAGGTAGTACGCCTGCCCGAGTCCGAGCCAATCCATAAATTGTACTACGGCATGATGCTGCAGCGCAACGGTAAATGCGACATCGCCCGGGAATGGTACCAGCAATTTGTCGACCTGACGCCGGAAGACCAACGCGGCCAGTTATTGCTCCGGGCCTGCGACTATGAGGATGAGCTGATGTCCAAAAGTGCCGGCATCATGGAGGTAAAAGACGTTGATTTCAATTCTGGTGTTGATGATTTCAGCCCGCAGTTTTACAAAGGAGGCCTGGTCTTTTCTTCGGAAAGAGATACGAACCCGATCATTCGTCGTACCCATGCCTGGACAAATAACAACTTCCTGGAGCTTTACTATGTCGATGTACGCGAAACCGGCAAAGATGATGGCTGCGGCAACTATGTTTTCGGACGGCCGGAAAAGTTTTCCAACGAAATTAACACCAAATACCACGACGCCGCCGTCGCCTTTTCCCGCAATGGTGAGGAAATATTTTTTACCAGAAATAATTTTCTCGATGGAAAAAAAGACTACGATGACAGTGGCATCATGCGTCTGAAAATCTTCTATGCCCGCAGTCAGGGAGAAGGCAAATGGGGCGAGCTCCAAAGCCTGCCGTTCAATAGTAATGAATACTCTGTAGCTCACCCTACCCTTTCCGCAGATGGACAAAAACTGTATTTCACTTCTGATATGCCAGGCGGTTTTGGAGGTATGGACCTTTACGTTTCTGAAAAAGAAAGTGGCCGCTGGGGACCACCGATCAACCTCGGGCCGGATGTAAACACCGAGGGC
>JBFIJS010000243.1:0-6439 GCA_041600595.1 Saprospiraceae bacterium
AGCAGGAAAACGCGGCCCAGTATCTGAGAAAACGCGCTGGGTTAATTCCTGACCTCTGCTGCATGCGATAAAGCTGCACATCTTCGGGGCTGTTTTGGTAAGCCATTTTTTTGATGAACAGTTTGCTACAGGTTGTCTTGCCAGGAAAAGCAATGCCTTCCATGGCTGTTAGTGTTTTTGTCAGGCTTGGCGGATGATGCTCACCTTCTACTTTAGGTTGCGTGCTTTTCGCTTCCGGCATACTGTGATCTGTGGTATCCGTATTTTACTCATGATTTGATATCGCCTGGCGGTATTTGTTCAGGCAGGACTTTTTTTTACTTGAATTCCAGACCTGAAAGAGGAGGCAGGAGAGGATGTGAAGTGTTTGATTTACAATTAATTACAAAGGCTATTTATTCATATTTTATATACAAATAAAAACATATTAGTTTTTTGGCAAGGTAATTGAAAATATAGAGTATCCCAGTTAGTTAGCGCAAAAACAGAAGTTTACATAAGAAGATTTTTTTTCATAAAACACTATCTGTTTAGCGCAAGTAAATTGATACTTATAGAATATACTTCTTCCCATGCAACATATTGTAAATGACTTAGTGTCGGTAATTGCGCCTTGCGTTTATACCGGTATAGGAAAGTTGCGTGGGGGTTCTTATCCCATCTGTTAAGATTTCCCATCAAGTTTTCCTTTGAAAATAAATATTGAGATGACCAAGCTACGAGTCGTGCCTGTTTCTTATTTTGAGAAAGGTTTTTCGGCCAATTGGTTTCTTAATCATTGAATTAATTATTCATCTCGAAAACGATTTAATTATGTTGATCCTTCAGCTTGCACTCGGTGCATTCCTCCTAGGCGGAGGCATCATTACATTGACCAATTGGGTCGCAGAAAGGTTGGAACGGAACTCGATTCATAGCAGCCGTTAGGCCTTACAGGCAGATAGTGCCGGACTTTTACAGCTGCGCTATTTTGCCATAAGCCTGCTTGTTAAACGCCTTTTAAAAGGTATGTAAACGGATGCTGAATGTTCCAAAAAACCATCTGGCTTTCTACTTTGGTACTGATTAAGTACCCACGGCACAAGTTACCGGAAATGACTTTCAGGTCTGAGTATTGTGCCGCAAGATGGTAATGTTGATTCAGTTTAAGGTTTCGGGTACTGCTTTCTCTAATTCCTTCACAGCGAGCCAAGCCATCAGGCCCATTCCTACTCTTAGACTGTTTTCGTCCACGTCAAAGGTATCGGTATGTACCGGAGAAGTAATTCCTTTTTTGGGGTTGCCCGTACCAAGACGATAAAAACAAGCAGGAATGATCTGGGAGTAGTAGGCAAAGTCCTCGGCTGTCATTCTCAGAGGCAGGTCTACAACATTCTCTTTTCCTAAAAACTCCTCTGCCAGGGCTTTAGCCCTACCGGTAAGTGCCGGGTTGTTTTTCAGGAATGGATACCCTTTTTCGATACGAAATTCGCAGCTACCTCCCATGCTTTCCGCCAGGCCTTCGGCCAGTTTTGTCATTCTCAAATGAGCTTCTGCCCGCCAGTTTTCATCCATGGTACGAAACGTGCCCTGTAGTTTCACTTCGTTGGGGATGATGTTTGTTGCCCCACCAGTTGAGTTTATTTTTCCAAAGGTCAGGACAGCCGGGATGATTGGGTTGGTTTGGCGGCTTACAATCTGCTGTAAACCGGTGACCATATGAGCGGCAATCAAGATGGGGTCAACACAGTCGTGGGGGAGTGCGCCGTGGCCTCCTTTTCCAGTTATGGTAACGAACAACTCATCGGCGCTTGCCATGTACATACCCGGACAAAACCCTACCTTGCCGACCTCTAAAGGCGGGTGGACATGTTGTCCGAAAATAGCGGAGGGTTTTGGGTTTTCCAATACTCCTTCTCTGATCAAAATGGAGGCGCCACCCGGTAATTTTTCTTCTCCCGGCTGGAAAATGATTTTAATCGTCCCCGTTATCTCCTGCCTCAATTCGTGTAGTATCCTGGCGGTACCCAATAAGGACGAAGTGTGAACGTCGTGGCCGCAGGCATGCATGATCCCTTCATTTTTGCTTTTATAAGCGACCTGGTTTTGCTCTAAAATGGGCAGGGCATCAATGTCTGCTCTGAGGGCAATGGTTTTTTGGGCAGGGGTGTTTCCTTTAATTAAGGCAACGACGCCGTTTTCACCCCATCCATGCTCGTGTTCGATGCCATATTCTTTCAATTTATCAGCAATAAATTGCCCTGTTTTTCTTTCCTGGAAAGATAGTTCCGGGTACTGATGGAGATGATGCCTGACAGCAATTATTTCTGCATGATATTGCTCGCTTAAAAGTTTTATTTTTTCCTTTAGCATTTTGAGAGGGATGAATTTGATGAGTAATACAGGCCCGGAAGTATGGCCAGGTTAGAGCGGAAGAGTTTACTTCCGTGCGCACTCAGAGGAAACGGAAGTGCCTTTGGTTGATCTATTCTGATAAACTGCTTTCCAGTAACTTTTCTAAGCCAAAGCTGCGCGATCCCTTAATGAGGAAGCTTGTGTTGTCAAAAGTCTGCTGGCTAAACCATTTTTTTAAATCTACCACATTGTCAAAATGGTAGATGTTTTTGGCGGCAGTTGTATTTTTAAACTCTTCTCCTATCAAAATCAACTTTTCCAGGCCCAGAGAACTGGCATAGTCGACAATTGCCTGGTGTTCTGCATCACAGTGTTCGCCCATTTCCTTCATGCCCCCAAGTATGGCGATTTTTTTTGGTACTTCCAGTTTTTCTAAGTGCTGCAAAGCTACTTTCATGCTGGTGGGGTTTGCATTGTAAGCATCGAGTATAAAAGTGTTGGAGTCAATTTTTATTATTTGAGAGCGATTGTTGGTGGGGATGTAATTTTCAACGGCATTTTTTATTTTTTCGTCCGGGACTTTAAAGTAAATGCCCAGCACGATAGCTGTCATAATGTTTTTGAAATTATGTTCTCCGATCAGTTGGCTTTCAATGATGATGGGGGCGTCCCGGTTGGATTCAAAAACCGTTTTGATAAAAGGTGTTTTGGAAAGTAGTTTTATTTCAAAAGGGTTGTTGTGGGAGTTTGGGCGGTCGCTTTGTTTGTAATATATTTTCCACCGGACATCTTTTGAAAGGTCCTGAAGAAATGGTTCGTCCAAATTGACAAACACGACGCCGTTTTTCTTTGCCAGGTAACGGTACAATTCCGATTTTCCTTTTTTCACCCCTTCTATTCCTCCAAAGCCTTCCAGGTGAGCTTTTCCAATGTTTGTGATCAGGCCGTGGGTTGGTTCAGCCAAATGGCAGAGGAAGTCAATTTCTCTCTGGTGATTGGCTCCCATTTCGATGATTGCTACTTCGGTTTGCGGAGGCATGGCCAGTAAGGTAAGTGGTACACCGATATGGTTATTGAAATTACCCTTTGTAAAGTGGGCCTTATAATGGCTGGATAAAACAGAGCTGATCAGCTCTTTGGTAGTTGTTTTTCCGTTGCTGCCGGTGATGGCTATCACAGGGATATGAAACTGTCTACGGTGGTGGGTTCCAAGATCTTGTAATGTCTTCAGCACATTTTCAACCAGTATAAACTGGTCACTTACTTTGTACGCCGCTTCGTCAATGATGGCAAAGGCTGCCCCTTTTTCCACCGCTTGCCGGGCAAATTCATTGCCGTTGAATCTGTCTCCTTTTAAAGCAAAAAAAAGACAGCCTGGTACAATCTTACGACTATCCGTTACGACCAGGGGATGCTGAAGGTATATTTTATAAAGATGCAGGATATGCTCCATGAAAGTAATCGCTCATTCTGATTTTAAGCCTGCAATTATAACCAAAAAGTCCCCACATCGATTTTAGATGTGGGGACTTTTTGTGTATTTAACAGCGAAAAAGCAAGATTACTTATAGCGCCTTTTTACTTTGCTCTTATTTGACTTGAAGGAAATTCCTCCTGAGTCGTCGTTACCGGTTGGGCCACCGGTACGGGTCATGGCACAACGGAAACCAAGATCGCGGTAGGCTTTGTCTTCTTCCCGGAAACGACGGGTGCCGGGTGCGAGCCAAAAGGCACGATCTTGCCAGGAACCACCTTTGATGACACGGGCTTTGTCGCTGATGAGCGTTGTTTTACCAAAATCGTAGAACGCCTCTGATTGTTTGTCACCATCCAGGAAGTTGTAAGGTTGTCCAACCTTATAGTTTTCACGGGTAGCTACTTCATCATCTTCGACATAGCGGTAACGCATGCGTCCGAGACTATCTTTTTCCACAGGTTTTCCATCTTCATCCAAAACTTTGGTTTTGAATTTATTTCCCCGGAAAGAGTTGAGATCTTGTTGTTCAACATCTTCAATTGTCATGCTGGTGGTAGGCCGGTAAAGGTCCATTGTCCACTCGTTCACGTTGCCAGCCATATTGTAAAGGCCGAAATCATTGGGGAAAAACTTGCGAACAGGGCTTGTGATGTGGGCCTGATCGTTCAGATTGCCGGCCATACCCATGTAGTCACCTTTTGCTCTTTTGAAGTTTGCTAAAATTTCACCCTGGTACTTATTGCGTTTCTGATAGCGTACCGTGTTTCCGTTCCAGGTGTACAATCTCCGGTCGGAGATACGCTCATCTTTTTCAGATACTAAGTTGCCGACAAGTGCCAGAGCAGCGTATTCCCACTCGGCTTCGGTTGGGAGGCGGTAAGAAGGCAGCATGATTCCATCTTCAAACCGGACCGGACGTTCGCCATCAGTGCGAATGTCTTTCAGGTTTTTGCGGACATCGCCCTGATACTGACCTGCCAGGTATGCTTCAGTGTTGAAGTTGTCTTCGTCCTTCTGCTCGGGGTTCAGGTTGAGAATTCCCTTTTCGACCAGGATCATCTCATTTACCCGGTCAGTACGCCATTGGGCGTAATCATTGGCCTGAAGCCAGTTGACACCCACCACTGGATAGTCATCGTAGGATGGGTGGCGGAAATAGGTCTCAACGAATGGTTCGTTGAAGGCCAGCTCTTCCCTCCAGACCAAAGTATCTGGCAGTGCGTTGCGGAGAACTTCCGGATAAGATTCTCCAAAGACCCTTTGAATCCAATACAGGTATTCGCGGTAATCGATATTACTTACTTCTGTTTCATCCATGTAAAAGGAGGAAACCGTCACACGGCGAGGAATGGCATTCCAATCGTAGGTGACGTCCTGATCGGTGATACCCATTGTAAAGGTACCTCCTTCGATCAGTACAAGATTGGGACCGGTAGCTTGACCTTCGTAGTCAATTTTTTCAAAGCCTCCCCATTTTGTATCATTATATTGCCAGCCTGTAGTGGAAGATCTTTCTTTCTTACCACAAGAGGTCAATAGTAGAATAGCGAGGAAAAGGACAGAACTGAACTTCAACAAATGTTTCATCACTTTCATTAAGAATTTTTACATTAAAATTTTAAGCCTGCAAATATAGGAATGTAACCGTCATTTTAATGGCTGTTGAAAATATTTAACATAGATTGCCTTAAACACGGCAATTATCGAAAAATTTTAAAACAGTCATTGTAGCGGTTTGCAAAACGTTTTTTTCGGAGGCGTTCGCTGTTTTCCATGTTGACTACAATGGAAATTTCGTGCGAACCCCCGGTTGGGGCAAGGCTCGACAACGTAAAGTCATAACTGTAGCCTATTTTAAAAACATCATAAGAAACACCAACCATCGCTATGGCTGCGTCGGGATTCCCAAATGAATGCCGATACCAGCCTCCGGCAAAAACCAGCCCCATGCTGTAATAGGCCCCCATATTCAACTGGCCTTGATCACCTTGTTTCAGGAAGAGCACGTTTGGCGAAATAAACGATGCCGGTTGGCGGTTATTGCCTTCCTTAACAATAAACTGTGCGCCTCCGTGTAAAGACATTCTCAGAGGGAGGCCTTCTACCAGTCCGTTGTTTAAATCCAGGAAACCTTCATTGGGTGTAGTCAGGTGATGAAGAGAGATGCCACCGTAGTATCTGCCAGTATAGGCAAGGAGGCCAACCCCGGCGTCAAATATGGTCTTATTGAGTACATCGGGCTGAATTTCGTTGGTTGGCAACACCGGCCCCTGGATTTGGTCAATCTGGTCGAGAAAGACCAGTTTATCCCAATCGAGATTGTATTGCCTGAAGCCTGCTTCGATGCCAAGTTTGATTTGAAAATCGTCGTTCACGGCTATGCGGTAAGCATAGGTTGCCATGAAATTGGTCATCTTTAAAAGGCCGTCACCGGCGTCGTCTGACAAAACCATCACCCCTAAACCGCTGTTTGCCTGTGGTATAAACTGTTCGTAAGAAACAGCGTAGGTGGAGTAAGCAACACCAAGATCCGCTACTGTTGGCCATTCATTGCGATAACTGGCAGAGATGCGCGGGGCGAAAGATGTACCGGCAAAAGCCGGGTTCAGTAACAAAGGGGTGGAGTAA
>JBFIJS010000244.1:0-6438 GCA_041600595.1 Saprospiraceae bacterium
ATGGCCTTCGGGGGTATGGTCAAAGGTCCGTCTTCGGGTCAGCTTCTACTTGCACAAAAACTACAGGTAACTGGACATTTTTAACATTTTACCCGGAGCAACCCTTTGTAACAGACTGTCTCCATGCATTTCCGTCAAAACGGATGTCATTCCTGGTAATGACTGTCCAGCTAAAAAATAGTGGCTCCGGCACCAGGAAGTGAACTCCCCGCCGCAGGCTGGAAACGAAGGATGTGGAATAATTTTCTGCCAACTCCGGCAGGCGGATTGGCAGAAAAATTTGTGAAACAGAAAAGAAAAAGGAAGAAACGGGCTACCGGTTTATTCGATTACAAACTCCACCCGCCGGTTTTCCGGGTGGTATTTTCGGCCATCATTTTTGGCCAGTGGCCTGGAACCTCCAAAACCTTTGGCCGCCAATCGTTCTGCGGCCACCCCCTTTTGGGTGAGATAGGCAGCTACCGCATCGGCCCGGTCCTGGGACAGGATCACGTTTTTGTAAGCATCGCCCACATAGTCGGTGTGGCCCTCGATGATTACCTGAAGCTTTGGCTGCCGGAGGAGAAATTCAGCCAGCAAATCCAGTTCCTGGAAAGATTCAGTCAGGATAACGGATTCGGCCCGTTCGAAGTAAATATTTTTGGGAATGTATTTCTGAATCGTATCGCGATGCACGGCCCGCTCATCTGCTGTGGGCGCATTTATGGGACGCCGGACAGGCGGAGCAGGTTTGTTCGGTTTTTTAACCGGCGGAGTTTCCGGTTTTTTATCTGCATCGGCCGGCTCTTCCCGGTCATCCGGATCAAGGATCGATTCTGCATAGACCGGCTGAAAAAAGTATCTGGCATCAACGACCGTTGCCTCTTTTCCAAACCAGCTGTCAAACCAACTTTCATCGGGATCGGGTATTTCCCAGAGCAAGGTGATCTCTCCCTCAACGAGGGCGTTGAAATATTCAACTTTCAGGTCGTAGAATTTTCCCGCCTCCATTTTTATGTCTCCGGAAAAAACGCCCACGTCGTTCAGTCTCCAGTCATCAATCACTTTTTGTCCACCGACCCACACCCGGATACCATCGTCTACCCGGGCCGAAAAAGTATAGATGCCGGTGACCGGTGCTTTCAGGCGGCCCGTCCAGCGGATAGAACACTCGTGCGGGTCGATCCCGGCAACCGGCGGATGGTTGTTCCAGTACATGTCAATTCGTTCATCGATGCGGCTGACCGCCAACCGGTTGAAATTGGTGCCGTCGTAGTATTCGCCCAGGAGGCCGTTTTGTGCTGTTAAAGAAAGTGAAAAACAGAACATCACACACAAAAGGAAACATTGATTTTTCATGCTACAATTTTTTAGAGATTAAGATTTTCTGTTAATTCTATTCATATACAAGTGGTGTGATGCGGACCTGTCAAAAACGCAGGCCACTTGAACAGGCTGCCAAGATGAGGCAAAAACCAAAACCAAGGTGGGATATTCTATGAATACCAACTACCATTGGACAAAAGAAGAATCTGCCGCCGGTTGCGCTTATTTCAAACCCATCGTGCAGACGTTTAACCACGAAAAAGAAGATACAAATCCGGCGAAAACGAACCAGCGATCGTGTCTGCGCTCAATCCACCAGCCGCCAGTCCACACCCAACCGCATCCCGCCGCTACTCATGCCGAAAGGCATCGGGTAAGAGGCTGTCTGATAATAATATTGCTCCGTGAAATAAGGCAGGAGGTTTTCGACCTTGAAAAAGAAGCGAAAGGTTTTGACCTTGAAATTGAGGAACGCATCGAGCAGTGGTGTGAACGGGAGTGATTGTTCATTTTGCAAAAAGAACTGCCCGGTAAGTGGCTGGTAATTATAAGGGGCGTAACCCGTCGTCAGGCGGGCATCCAATCCCAGGCGGGTCAGCATGGCCTTTTTAAAAATTTTTCCTTCGATATACAAGCTGTGTTTGGAATAAAATGGCGGTAAACGCAACGTACTTGAGGTACTTTCCTGCACACCCACCTGGTTTTCCAGATGCAGAAGCCGGGAGTGAAAATCCTTTTTTAACGACAACTGCAGTACGCTGAGCGCGCTGCCATTCTGACGGGCGAGGCCGTCGGTATCGAAATAAACCAGGTTGTTGACCAGGTGGTAAGCTCCCTGCAGGGAAAGGTCAAAAAACGGCAGGGAGTAAGTTCCCCGCAGGGTCGTTTCCAGGGTTTTTCCAAAATCATTATTCCAGATCTCCTGAGAGGAGACATAAAACTGCCGGGGCAGCAGGGAGGGGGTCGATAATTGGTTAACAGCTTCCAGCCGAAGACTCCCTATTTTCTTAAAGTTTAAAAACAGGTCGCCACCGAGGCGAAAATCGCCGGCGTTGGCCGCCAGCCCCAAATGCCCAAAGGTCTGTATCCGAAGGTAATCGTTGGGGGAAAACCGCAGGCTGCCCGTCAGAAAAAGGTTATTCACCCGGCTCCGTGGCAGTGGCTCCTGGTCTATCAGATGGAGGGTATGCACCAGCCCCACTTCCAGCAGATCGGACTCCTCCGGCAGCGATCTGCCCGTCGTTTTGGGAGCTGAGGGCCGCAGCTTGAAAGTTTGCAGCTTCACCGTGTTTTGGAGCTTCCTGGCCTCGAGGTAATGCCGGAGCCCCCGGTCATCGACCCAGAAGTCGCCGAAGTAAGAGGAGTCGGCCGGCAGGGCCGAAAACTTGTAGTTCTCCGTTCGCCACGCCATTTGGTGGTATAATGTAAAGACCCGTCCCTCGGGAAGAGCAGGTTGTTGGCCCGGAGGTCGGAGCGATCCGGGAGGGTTCGCTGCTCCGTTAGTCTGGACAGGAGGCCCCTGAGACGTATTGGGTCGGCGGCTTCCCGGTGGTTGGGTCGGGGCTTTGCTGCCCGAACGCCCGGGCGTATTTCCACTGGCCTTTGAGGGTTCCCGGGGAGTTTTCGTAAGTGTATCCCGAGGAGTTTGAAGCGACAGGGAATCTAAGAGACCGAGAGAGTCGCGGAGAGAAGGGTTTAGCAGGGAGGAATCCTGTGTAGTAGAATCTCTGGCGGCCAATTTGGCCAGGCGGCGTTCCTCTTTTTTTCTTTCTTTGGCAGCTTTTCGGTCTTTTCGGTTTTGTGCCCGGCGTTTGCTGTTGTCCTCGTTGAAAATTTTGTTTAAATAAAAATACTGGGTGTAGGCGTACTCCCGGTTGGCGAAGCGGGTATTGGAATTAGCCAGATTGACATCGAGCCGGAAAGCATCTTGCAACACGGTATCCGCACCGTTGGTGATGCCGCCGTTGTCCTGCTGTTCGACCGAATTGGTCACGATGGTAAAAAAGCCATCGTAGGTATCGTACTGATTGTGAAACCACAACCCGAAAGCGACATTGGTATTTTCTGCCTGTTGATTGTCGTAGGCTCCGAGGTTGTCAATTTTGTTGTATTCCAGTGAAAGATTGACGCCGTTGGCAAAATTCCGGCTAAAGCGCAGGTTCGTAAAAGCATCCGATTGGGTCTGGCCCTGTGAGTGCGCCGCCTGCGTGTAAGCCTGCTCAATTTCGTAAAACCGGACATCGGCCGTTTTCTTCTGGTAAAGGTCGAACTGGTGCAGTCCGAGATCAAAGCCCTGTCGAAAGGACGATTCGTGAAACAACGGACGGGCTGCCGAACCCAAATTTCCCAGATGGGCATAGTCGAAAGTCTGGCGGCGGGCGGGATCGTACTGCTGAAAGTCGGATAACAGGCTGTCGGCAAAGGGGAAAATTTCGTTGGGGTTGCCGGCAAAGAAATAAAAGATCTCAGAGGTGTCGCGGGTCACTTCTCCTACCGCCGAGCTGCCGCCGCGCTGCCCGGCACTTCCCAGACCTCCAAAACCGCCGACACCACCGCGCGGCGGTCCCTGGGCCAGGGCCGACAGACCATTTAACAAACAAAAGAAAAAGAAAAGATGGTGACGGTAGTTCATGATTGCTTTCGCACAAAGGTTATTCGCTGGGTAGCAAACGGCAAACTTAACCATCCCTGCCCGGCATTTACCAATAATTAACGGGGAATCTATCGCCGGTCCGATGTTTCCATAGCTGGCCCAAAAACCAAAAGGCCCTCCCAAAATGGGAAGGCCTTCGGCTATAAAAGTTCAAAGATGGAATTCATTTATTTACCAACACCAAAAGTGTAAACCACTTTGGCCAATGCCCTTCTGCCAATCTTAGGCATATTTGGCAAGTAGCGGTACTCATTGTTGAGCAGGTTCTGAGCTGTTAAGTCAACAGACAAGCCGTTGCCAAAAGAATAACCGACAGATGCATCCACCAGGTTTCTTTCTTCTGTATCACCGGCAAACTGCCCGGCAGCTGCGAAGTAAGAATCGTCGTGTTGGAAGGCGAGACTTCCCCGTACACCCATTTCCGGAGTATAGTTTACACCGACCCGGTACTTGTTCTTAGGGATGTTCAGGTAACTTGGCAATTCCACACCCTCGATACCGTTGACTCCCTGTGTAAACTCAGTGTCGCTCACCCAGGAGTAGTTGAAGAAAGCAGAGAGGTCGTTGGAGAAATAGTACTCCAGCCCCAGGTCAGCTCCCCAGAAGCTCCGCTCATCGAACGTACGGTAACCTGCTGCCAGGTGCGTTACACCATTTTGTGGCATTTGATCGGTAGGCGTAGTGGCGTGGAAAGGCAAGGCACCGATGCTTGCCGCAAAGCCGGCACCACCCTGTGCATAGGCACCGATCAGAGAAGGAGCCAGCGCAGCCCAGGTAGCTTCAGCTGCTTGTTGTGACTGACCGGCAGCGACCAGGGCACCGATAAATGGTGTCATTACTTGAGCAGCGATGGCATTTCCTAACTCAGGTCCGATCTGATCTAAATTCGTCAGTCGGTAGGCAGGAGAAATGGCGGTAAACTGAGAGTTATTCTTTTGCGTCACGTGGTAGAGGTCAAAGGTGATCCCCAACTTATCATTTAACAATCCTTTATAGCCAATTTCCCAGACATCATCCGTAGCAATTTTTGAAATCGGAGCATTCACCAAACCGAGTGGTGTGCCATCGAAAATATTGAAGCCGGGAGAAAGAGGTCCGGAGAAAAATCCGAAGCCTGCCGGGTTGACAACGTAGTTCGGTGAAGCCGGGTTGAGCAGTGAGTTGACCAGAGGCTCCAGCGGAGCAGTCATTGGATTACCCAACAAGGCCGCTGAAATACCTGCCAATACCTGTGCATTGACAGCGCCGTAAGGAACAGACAATGGCAACTGGTCGAGGCCGGTCAGAGCGGGAGAAAGCAGCCAGCCTGTTTGAGCATTGTTGAAAGTCTGTGGCGTCTTGTTGCCATAGAGCCAAACATCAAACGCAGGAGTAATGGTTGCGAGTGGGAAATCAATGTTCAACTGCAGGTTGGAAACCGTGGAGTTCGCCCGGTTGAATGATCCCCGGATGGTGTGCTTCGGATCCAGCTTGTAAACCAGCGCCGCCCTCGGTGCAAAAGCCCCGTCATCAATAAAGTTGAATTGGTCGTAACGACCGGCCAAAACCAAATCCAGTTTGCTGCCGAGTTCAAATTTACCTTGTACATATCCACCAACGATGGAGAAATCGTCGTCATCTTCATTTCTTCCGTACACCAGGTTTTCGGTATCCTGACCGGCAAAGCGGTAGTCAAAACCGACGGTCCAGTCAGCACCCAGTAAAGAAGGCGTGCCAAAGTTGTACTGCGCCTGGCCTTCCAGCTGAGTACGGGAAATGGGCGACCGGTTGCCGGTTTGGTAGAGGAAAGTCGGGTTATCTTTTTTTCCGCCATCGTTGTCCACGGCGAAAATCTGGGCGAAGAATCCACCTTTCTGAATCCTGGCCTGCCCCCAGAACTCTTTGGCCTGAGAAAGACCTTCCCCCTGTTCGTTGTAAAACACGGAGGAAGCCTCGTTGTAACCACCCGAAACAAAGATGCTGAGGTCGTCCTGCGGCCTGAATTCCAGGGTCGCATTGATAGCTGTATTGAACCAGTCATTTTGCATAGGGTTGCCATCGCCGTCGTCATCCAATTCTTCAAAAGTGAGCAGTTGCTCAGCGGGTTTGCTATTGTCAACAATGCCGTTGGTAACGGCAGGCTGGAAAATGCCCGTTTTAGTGAATTTAGCAATTTGAATAGAATCCTCCCGGTTGTTTGGATCGAGGGTAAATTCATCACCGCGGCGGTACTGGGCATTGACCTTGAACCCAAACTTGTCACTGATTTTAGTGGCATGGCGCACATTGGCACCAAATGTATTCAGTTCACCACCAAATACTTCTACGGCCGTACCAGGATGGTCGATCGGATTTTTAGTGATGAAATGCACAACCCCCTGCGTTACACCCGGGCCATAAAGGGCTGAACCGGGGCCCCGCACTACTTCGATCCTTTGCAGATCGATGTTGCTGATACCGGCGGCATCCGACTGAAAGGTGCCGATACCGGGACCTACCAG
>JBFIJS010000245.1:0-6386 GCA_041600595.1 Saprospiraceae bacterium
CTGCACACTATTTACAAAATGCGGGTGCGAATGGCCGATGGAAATAACGGCGTGGCCACCGTAAAAATCGAGGTAACGCCGGCCATGCCGGTCCCAGACGTAACAGCCTTCGCTGCGCTGGATGTCAATTTGAAACAAGGGATAAACGTCGAATGGTTTCATATTTTTTGTCGCTGGATGATGGAAAATTAATTAACTCCCGAATGGTTAAAATACCGTGGCTTTCAGTTTCAGTCCGGCTGTTTCGGACAGGTCAAACATGATATTCATATTTTGCACGGCCTGCCCGGAAGCACCTTTTAATAAATTGTCAATTATGGAAATAATTAAAATTTTATCACCGTGTTTTTCTAAAAATAATTGGCATTTATTGGTGTTCACGACTTGTTTCAGAGAAGGGTTTTTATCCACTATCTTGACAAATGGATGGGGATGATAATATTCCCGGTAAAGATTTTTAATGGCTTCTTCCGGCAGGTGACAATCCATATACATACTGGCAAAAATACCCCGTGTAAAATCTCCTCTGACAGGAATAAAATTCAGGGAGGAGGACTGGTCTTTTTGCAGCTGAAAAATACTTTCTTTTATTTCGGATAAATGCTGGTGTGCAAATGCCTTATATATAGACACATTGTTATTGCGGTAACTAAAATGGGTTGTCCCAACGGGTTGTTGACCGGCACCGGTGGAGCCGGTAATGGAGTGAATATGGGTTTCGTTTTTTAATAAATTATTTTTTGCCAGTGGTAATAGCCCCAATTGAATGGCGGTCGCAAAGCAACCGGGGTTCGCTATTTTTCGGGCATTGACAATTTTTTCTTTATTTAATTCTGGTAAACCATAAATAAATCCGTCCGCATTATTTTTCAACCGGAAATCACTGCTGAGGTCGATAATTTTAGTGCTGGGAGAAATTTTATGTTGGGAGAGAAATTCACGGGAACGACCATGTCCGGCGCATAAAAATAATACGTCGGTTTGCTGTTTTATATTTTCAGAAAAATACATAAAAAAATCACCCTCCAGGTCGGTGTGAATATCACTTACCATCCTCCCCGCCTGACTACTGCTTTGGATGAATGCCAGCTCCGCAAACGGATGATGAATGAGTATCCGAATTAATTCTCCGGCAGTGTAACCTGCTCCGCCAATAATACCCGCTGTTATCATTTTCTATATTTTATTATTTTTCCAAGTACTGAAAAAATGAATATACGTAATGCGGGGCAGCATCACCTCATCTTTTTACAACTTTCGAGCGTGCCCCTAAGGGGATTTTAAGGGGGGAAACGGATTAAAAAATCCGTTTCCCCCCTTAAATCCCGTTGAGGAGCACTTGGTCAGGTTGAATTGAAAAGCATCGAATACTGCTCCGCATTGATAGGTATGCATAGTCAAATTTTGTCTTGCACTCAGTTTTTTATTTTTTCCCTTTTTATTTTACAGTTGATCGATCACCTGCCGGCTGATCTTCAATTGGTTGCTGAGGATTTTTGTAAAACCTCTGACATCTTCCCCCGACCAGCCATTGTTCATTTCACCATATTGTCCAACTTCACTTTGCAACAAGTCGTTTTTTGATGTAATGCCTTGAACAACAAAGCGATAGGGTAGGAGTTGGACCAAAACATCGCCCGTGACGGGGGTCTGCGTATCGGCCAGAAAGGCTTCAATATTTCTCATCACGGGGTCGAGAAACTGGCCTTCGTGCAGGAGCATACCGTACCAGTTGGCCAATTGTTCTTTCCAGTATTGTTGCCATTTAGTCAGGATATGTTTTTCCAGTAAATGGTGTGCTTTAATAATAATTAACGGAGCCGCCGCTTCGAAACCGACTCTGCCTTTAATGCCGATAATCGTATCGCCAACGTGTACGTCACGGCCGATCGCATAGGGCTCGGCCAATTTTTGCAGCACCTCAATCGCCTCGAGTGGTGAAGATTTAATTTCGTTATTAATACCGGTTAATTCTCCGCTTTGAAAATGAAGTTTAATTATTTCTTCCCCGTCTTTTTTCAAAGGAGAAGGCCAGGCTTCTTCCGGTAAATACTGGTCGGAGGTCAGCGTCTCGGCACCGCCCACGCTCGTGCCCCATATACCCTGATTAATGGAATATTTAGCCTTTTCCATATCCCAGTTAAATCCGTGTTTTTTTAAATAATTGACCTCCAACTGGCGGGAAAGTTTTTGGTCCCGGATGGGAGTGATAATTTCCACGTCCGGGCACAATACCTGAAAAGCCAGGTCGAAGCGGACCTGGTCATTGCCGGCTCCGGTGCTACCGTGTGCAATGGCACCGGCCTGCAGGGTACGGGCATATTTGGCGACCGAAATGGCCTGAAACATACGCTCGGCACTCACCGATAAGGGATAGGTGTTATTTCTCAGCACATTTCCAAAAATTAAATACCTGATACATTGCTGATAATAATCCTGTAAAGCATCTATACAGTGAAAGGAAGCAGCACCCAAAGCAATGGCTTTGGTTTTTAATGCCTCAATGGCTTTTTCTAAAAAACCGCCGGTGTTGACCATCACGGCATGCACGTCGTATTTTTTTTCTTCGGTTAAATATTTAATACAAAAAGACGTATCGAGGCCGCCGGAATAGACAAGCACTAATTTTTTATTGGTCATGTTTAATTTTTTTATTGGTAATTATTCAGGCGGATAAAAAACGGACGAAAGTCGATTTTACAGGACGAAAAAATGAGATTAAAACCTAGCCCAAAGTTTATTTTCGGTATTCAACCGAAATAAAACTCGATTTCCCGTCCTCCGTCCCTCGTCAATTATTCCTGCAGAATCAGGTGCGACAAGCTGTGCGCCATTTCTTCCTCTTTGGATGGTGCGAGCATGCCGGTACAGAGGCACATTCTTCGTTGGTTGCGTTGCAGGATATCGTAATTGGGGCAGCTTTGGCAGCCGTTCCAGAAAGCTTCATCTTGCGTGAGTTCGGAAAAGGTTACAGGTTTGTAGCCCAGGGCGGAATTGATTTTCATGACCGGCAGGCTCGTAGTTATCCCGAATACCCGGGCTTGCGGGTATTTTTCCCGGGCGAGTTCAAAAGCTCGTTCCTTTATTTTTTTGGCAAGGCCCATGTTCCGGAAATCAGGAGCGACGATCAGGCCCGAATTTGCCACATAACGGCCGTGGCTCCAGACCTCCACGTAACAAAAGCCGGCCAGTTCGGTGCCAGCTAAGGCAATAACGGCATTGCCATTGGTCATTTTAGTATGTACGTAAGCAGGCTCCCGGCGCGCAATACCCGTGCCTCGCTGTTGGGCGGATTTCTCAATTAAATTGCAAATGGCCTGGGCATATCCGAAATGTGCCTCGCCGGCTACTTCAATGGTTACGTTCATTGTAAAATAAAACCTGCCCTTTTATTTTTCTTTGTGTCTTTAGCTAAACGGGCTGATGCTGAAATCAGTAACTTTCATCTGCCGGCTTCCTGTGGTATCGGACTGCCGGTTTCTTTTTCAGGACAAAAAGGAAAAACAAAACGGGATCAGTTATGGTGAAATAAAAACTTTGGCTAAGGAAGAAAAACGGGCGGGCCAAAATGCCCGCAATGGCGGAGTAAAAAAAATAACAGCCCCTAAGGGCGGATACGGAAAGCGCGACGAATACGTGCTACTGAAGCAGCAGTGGTAGAATGGTTATATGTCGTATTCGTGATCATGAGGGGCAAAGGTATATTGGTTGAACAGGATCACCAAAAAAGTTGTTTGTTTTTATCTGGTGTCTATTGAAATTCGAAATAAAGAATTGTGTTGAAGTGCGAATTCGAATAATTGTTTTACACAAGGCCGGATAAGTGTGTAAATATTGCAGAATACAATTGGAGTAAGTTGGTGCTGTCCTGTGATTATGGTTCTGTCGGTCGGACTGCCGGTTGCTGGTCACCAGTATTTTGCACTTTTGGAAAGTATTCTAATGCCGGTAAAAACCCTACCTTAGCCTTCTTGTTTCTTACCCAGCATACATTGGAATAAAAACCGGAGCAAAAATAGCTCACGGACAACAACAGTGGTCTGAAAGAGCCGGACATCTGGCAAAATTCTGTGTCACAGGCCTAAACCGGTGGACAAATTTTATCAGTCGCTTAAAGCCCGCAGTGCCGGCTACACGGTCAAACAAAAACAAAAAAATGGCGAACAGTCACCTGGCAGGAGCACACCAATCGGTGCCGACAGGGACTTCAACGATTAACAAATTTTATGGCAAACGAAAGTGCTGTTATTCAGGATAAACAGGTAGAAGCAACCGAGAAGGAATCCCTTCGCAAATCCATTTTCATCAAAGGAGCCCGCAGCAACAATCTGAAAAACGTTGACCTGGAAATCCCGAAAAATCAATTGGTGGTTGTAACGGGGGTATCTGGCAGCGGAAAGTCTTCCATTACCATGGATACGCTCTATGCTGAAGGACAAAGACGGTACGTGGAGAGTCTGAGCAGTTATGCCCGCCAGTTTTTGGGGCGGATGAAAAAACCGGACGTAGACTATATCAAGGGAATTTGCCCGGCCATCGCCATCGAGCAGAAGGTAAGCACCAGCAATGCCCGGTCCACGGTAGGCACCCTGACAGAAATTTATGACTATCTGCGGTTATTATTTGCCAGGATTGGCCGCACCTATTCTCCGGTTTCCGGGCAGGAGGTTAAACGGCATTTTACGAGTGATGTCGTAGATTTTATCCAGTCGCAGGAAGAGGGTACAAGAATCCAGCTGTTCATCCCGCTGCCTGTAAAATACAAAGACCGAACCCTGCAACAAGAGTTGAACCTGCTTTTACAAAAAGGTTATTCCCGCATTTTTTGGGAAAATGAACTCAACCAGATTCAGGACTTGCTGGAGGGAGAGGAATTTGACCTGTCCCACACCATCAATAATTATAAAGGAGAAGATGTCCGGATATTGATCGACCGCTTTGCGGTGAAAAAAGAAGATGCCGACAATCAAAACCGGATTTCCGACTCGGTACAGACAGCCTTTTACGAAAGTGAAGGGGTTTGTTTGGTAGAAGTAATGCCTAAGGATCCTGCTGGCGAGTCCGTTTTGCAGTCTTTCAATACCCGGTTCGAACTGGATGGCATGGAGTTCCTGGAACCCAATCCGCAGTTGTTCAACTTTAACAATCCTTACGGGGCCTACCCCAAATGTGAAGGCTTCAGCCGGGTGATGGGCATTGCGGAAGCAAAGGTGATTCCCGATCCGTCAAAAAGTGTTTTTGAAGGAGCCGTGGCCTGCTGGTCGGGTGAAAAATACGGGCTGTGGCTGGACAGTTTCTTGCAGGTGGCGCACCATTTTGATTTTCCCGTGCACAAAGCCTACCAGGATCTGACCAAAAAGGAACAGCGATTGCTCTGGTCGGGCAACAAGTATTTCCAGGGAATCAATGCTTTTTTTGAAGAACTGGAAGAGAAACTGTACAAAATTCAGAACCGGGTCATGCTGGCCCGATACCGGGGCCGAACCGTCTGCCCGGTCTGCAATGGCGGACGCCTGCGGCCGGAGGCCGGTTATGTAAAAATTGGTGGAATGGATATTATGGAGCTGGTCGAATTACCCATCGACGAATTGCTCGAATTTTTCACAGAACTTGAAAACCCCAACAGCCAATTCCCCGATCCTCTGACTGAGAACGAGAAAGCCATTGCAAAACGGCTGCTACTCGAAGCCTCCAGCCGGCTGCGATTTATGTGCGATGTGGGACTTAAGTATCTGACGTTGAATCGATTATCTTCCACCCTGTCCGGAGGCGAAACGCAACGAATCAACCTGACCCGGACGCTGGGCAGCAACCTGACCGCTTCGATGTACATCCTCGACGAGCCCAGCATTGGCCTGCATCCTAAAGATACCGGCCAGTTGGTGAAGGTCCTGCAAAACCTGCGGGATCTGGGCAATACAGTCGTTGTGGTGGAGCATGAGGAAGATGTGATCAAGAGCGCTGATTACCTCATTGATATCGGTCCGGCGGCGGGTATTCACGGGGGGGAGGTCGTTTTTGCCGGTCCTTACGCCGATATTTACCAGGAGGCAACGGAAAGTTTGACCACCAAATACATGAGTGGCCGCATGAAAATAGATGTACCCCCGCACCGTCGCAAAGCCGTGAAGTGGCTCGAGATCAAGGGGGCCCGGCAACACAACCTCAAAGACGTGGACGTTAAAATTCCACTCAATTGCATGAGTGTCGTGACGGGGGTAAGTGGGAGCGGAAAAACCACGCTGGTAAAAGATATTTTGTACCCCGTTCTGAAAGCGCATTTCGGAGAGCCCACCTCCAAAACACCCGGAAAACACAAAGAACTCACCGGTGACCTCAAATCACTGACCCAGATTGAGCTGGTCAACCAGAGCCCGATCGGACGC
>JBFIJS010000246.1:0-6356 GCA_041600595.1 Saprospiraceae bacterium
AGTTTAAATTAGTTTATGAAATGCGGCGCAGGGAATTTTCAGCTTCATTTGACCCCCAACAGCCAGCCTCGAATTCACTTCGGGGTGCGCCTCCAGGGATTGAGGCTGTCTCAAAAGTAAAATTAAATCAGGACAACCGGGGTGGTTCTGCTGTGAGCCATGATGGATGGTCCTGATACCAAGTTCATTGAAAAATTGGTCAAAAGTCAAAAAAGAGCTTTCAAGCCCTGATTTTTTCAAAAATCAGGGTCATTTGGCCGCTTTTTGTTTCCATTTGGACACATTTTGCCTCATCAGCGGGCCATAGGGGCACAATCCACCTATGCTTACACTGTTTGACCCACCATTTTTTCAGGTTGTGGGCCACGGCGAGCAACCCGACCTCGGTTGCCACCCCGTTGAGGCCCTTGAGCAGGAAGCGCCGGAAATGGCGGCACTGCTTGATGTGCCCGAAGACGGGTTCGGTGTCTACGCCCCTTTGGCTGCGCATGCGGATGCCCCGCAGGGAATTAAGCCGCTCTTTTGCTGCCTGGCGGTAGGCGGCCGAGCGATGGTTGATTTTCAAAATCCGGTCGGTTTTGGCTGAGTGGCACATTCCCCGCAAGGGGCAGCCTTCGCACCGCCGGGCCTGGTAATAATGGACCTGGTGTTCATACCCGGTACTCGTCTTTTCGTTGCTGATGCGCTGCAAGGTCAGGTGTTGCCCCATCGGACAGACGAAGTAGTCCTGCTCCTTATTGTAGTACAGGTTGCTGCTGTGAAAGGCGTCGTCTTTGCGCTTCTGTGTTTGCTCCTGGTAATAGCCGGGGTATTTCAGGTAGGCTTCGATGCCTTTTTCTTCAAGGTATTCGTAGTTCTCCTCACTGCCGAAGCCAGCGTCGCCACCTGCCCGTTTGGGCACAGGGGCCTGTATTTTTTCCAACATGTCCAGCGTGTCGTCCATGTGTTCGGGGAAGGCTGTCATGTCGGAGGGGGTCTGGTGTACGGTGTAGTTGAGGATGAACTGGTCTTCGGTGCCCGCCATGATGTTGTAGCAGGGCTTCAACTGTCCCGAACCCAGATGGTCGTCCTTGGTGCGCATGAACGTGGCGTCGGGGTCGGTCTTGGAGTAAGATTTGCGCCCGTCAAGCAGCCTTTCCTGTTCCTCATAGTCCATCAGCTTGGGCAGGTGTTCCGACATGAGCTTGTCTAACTGCCCGGCCATTTTCTTGTTTTCCCCCAGCTGTTCTTTGAGTTTTTTGTTCAGTTCCACGATGGTCTCCTTGAGGGCCTCGCTGTCGCTGACGGAAGGCCGGGGGGCGTTGGCTTCTTTTTCGGATGCCTCTGCTTCTGCTTTTTCGTTAGCGGCTTCTATCCCTTCGATGATGCGGGCTATCTTGTCCAGCAGGGCGCCCTTGTACCGTTCGACGTTCTTGGCCCAAACGAAGGTGTAGCGCCCGGCAACCGACTCCATCTTGGTGCCGTCGACGTAGTATTCTTCCAGCCGGACGTAGCCCTGCTCTACCAGCATGGCCAATATCTGGGCGAACACGTCCTTGACGGTCTGCTTAAGCTGGGAGTTGCGGAAGCGGTTCAGCGTGTTGTGGTCGGGCTTGTGCATCCCGCAAAGCCACATGTAGCAGACGTTCTCCCGGGTGGCTTTTTCGATGGCCCTCGAAGAGTAGCGTTTGTCAACGTACCCATAGACCAGGGCCTTGAGCATCATCCGGGGGGGGTAGGTGCTGCTGCCACCGCCCTTGTAGGTGTTGAGAATGGGGGCCAGGTCCATCCCATCAATGGCGTCACTGACCAGACGGCAAATGTGATCCGCAGGGATGAGATCCTCCAGATATGGTGGGAACAACCAGGCCTGATTCTGGACGTAGGACTTAAAGGTCACCTCGTTGTGGCGCTTATTCTTTGGCGATAATTTTTCCGTGTCTTTCATGCTAGAAAGTTACGGACTTTTGACCAATTTTCAATGAACTTTGGTGTCTTTTGAGACAGCCTCGGCCGCCCAGGATGATGCAAAAAGCTCGGTAAATGAACCGGCCCGCATGCTATGGCGCTAAATAAGTACACGCCACCTTTTCCCCTTAAAATCCCTAGAGGAGCACTTCCGGGTGTTGCCAAAAGAGCGACTTTTCCTGCTCCGCATTTTTTAAACATACTTAAATTACACGGTACTAAATAATGTTTTTTTACGGCACATTTAAAATTGGCCAAAAGTAAAAAATATCCCGCTGTCTGTTTTTTGATAATTTTAAAATAAGCAGATGATTTTAGGCTGCCGACTTATTGCTTTAACCCCGTTTAAACCATTTTTATCGTTCCTGCCGGGTGGAAATTTCGATGCCGCCGCTGTCTTTTTTGAAACCGGAAATTGAATAGGAAAAATTCAGCATAACATGACGACCCAAAGACCGGACACGTTCTTCCTGGACATAATTGAGTTGACTGTTCCGGTTGATGCCAATGTTCCGGTTAAGCAGGTCGAATGCCGTGAGGGAAATGCGGCCCCGCCTGTTTTTCAGGACATACCAGGTCAGGCTGGCTTTCCAGATAGGGACGGTTCTTTTTTCACCAAAAGTTTCGGCAGAAAAAATCGCATAATCAATGCTGCTGGACAGTTCCCACTTTTCCGAAGGAATAATTATAAGGTCGGAATAAAAGTTCTGATCCGTATATTTTTGGTTCAGACTTTCACTGACCGAATAGGCGGTTTTATTAAGGGAAATCCTTCCTCCAATTGTAAAATCGATTACCTCTTTTTTCCGGTTGTCAAATGATAAACTAAATGAATGACGTTGGTGCTCCACATAGTTTTCCAGGTTATTGACAAATAAAATTCCTTTATTCCAATTGGTATTATAATTCAAACGTACAGTGAATTTTAAAGGCCGGAGCGGTGTGCTGAACTGAAATCCTCCATTCAGAAATAAATCACGATCCACATTGACGGGTTGAATAAATTGACGGAATAAGGAATCGACGCTGCTGGCATTGGTAATCCGGTCTTTGGTGTAACTCGCACTGAAATTGGCGAATAAACTTGTAAATGTAAACTGGTCAAATAATAAATAATTTCCTTCCAGTAAATGCTGATATTCCGGCTGCAAATTTGGGTTTCCGGCATAAATATTCAGCGGGTCCGAGTTGTCCACCAGGGGCTGTAATTGTTCCAACGAAGGCTCTCTGACATTGGTTGTATATTCAAGGCTAAAATTGTGACTGGTGCCAAGGTCATAATCGAAAAAAAGACTGGGCAGGATACGGGTAAAATCCGTATTAATTATTGTGTTTTCATCCAGTATGTTTCCGTTTAAAGCAGCATGCTGTAATTCGGCGCCAAAAGTCAGGTTATATTTTTTTCGGTTAATCATCAGGTCCATTCCACCCCGGTTAAAAATGTATTCCCGATCGTACCGGTTGCTCAGTTCGGGATTAAAAATGGCATCATTAAATTCGTTGTCAAAAAAATCTTTTCGGGTCTGGTTGTTATAATTTTGGCGGGATAAAGAAAAGGATAAATACTGGCCTTTTTTTCCGGATAATTTTCCCACCGGCTCGGTGTAGTTTAAATTTAATCCATAGGATTTTGAGTCGTCCGTGGATACTTGAGTTTGGTCAGTTTGTCCCTCCGGGAGCGGTGCACGACGTAAAGGGCCACGGGCTCGGGCTGAGTTACGTGGCCAGTGTCGTCCATAAACACGGGGGGACAATAACGGTGCAAAGTACCGTGGGTAAGGGCAGCGAATTCATTATCCGCCTGCCGGTTGGAGATGCCTCGCTCTGACTAGTGGCCAGAGGTTGATAAGGCTCCGGCCATCGTTATTTCCTCAAACTGCGCAGGCAATTTTTCCCACCCGCCTGGCGTGTCGTCCACCTTCAAAAGAATGATCCAAAAAGGAACGGACCATGGCTAAGGCCATTCGTTTACTGACAAACCGGACAGGAATGGCCAGGACATTGGCGTTGTTGTGCTGGCGGGCCAGCGCAGCCAGTTCCGTATGCCAGCAAAGAGCGGCCCGGATGCCCTGGTGCTTGTTGGCGGTCATGGCCACCCCATTGCCACTGCCGCACAGAACGATACCCAGATCGGCTTTTCCGGACTCCACATCGTTGGCAACGGGGTGTACAAAATCCGGGTAATCCACAGAATCGGGCGAGTTCGTCCCGTAGTCTTGCACGGTGATATCCCTCTTTTTCAATAAGGTAATAATGCTTTCTTTATAAGGAAAACCTGCGTGGTCGCAGCCAATAGCGATCTTCATGATGATTGAATTTTTTTAAGTATGCTGTAATTCAAATTATTTTAAAACCTGCGGAGTGGGCCGGGGAACACTTTACGGTAACTACCTGACTATCCCCCATCCAAACATATTTACGACACAACCTCCTTTTTATCAATTATTTATAAATGAGAAAAAGAGTTTTTTACAACAATTTGGGAGCAACAACCAAATTAGATTCACTCCTCGTCTCGTCCCCAAATTTCCCATGATCGTTCCGCCTGCAAATGTAACATGGGCAAACCGTTCATGGTAGATGCCCCTTTCTCTTTTGCTTGTTTTAAAAAAAGGGTTTCGGCCGGATTATAGACCAGATCGTAGAATACGTGGCGTTCGGTGACTGCGTGGTAGGGGAGTGGAGGACAGGTATCCTCATTGGGAACGGTGCCCAGTGGGGTGCAATTAATGATGAGGTGGTATTCGGCCAATAGTGCCGGAGTAAGCTCATCGTAGCTGAGGCCGGACTTTTTTTTCGTTCGGGAAACGAACCGGTACGGGATACCCATTTTTTCCAAAACAAACCGAATCGCTTGGGAAGCGCCTCCTGTCCCAAGTATGAGTGCCTTGATATTTGTCTTTTCGGATGCTTTTATGCCCAACAGGGACCGGAGCGAGTGTTCAAAGCCCCAGGCATCGGAATTGTAGCCAGTCAGGATGCCATTGACGATCTTCACCACATTGACGGCCCCGATGGCCTTTGCCTCCGGCTCCATTTTATCTAAAAAAGGAATGATGGCTTGCTTGTGCGGAATGGTGACATTCAGTCCGCACAATTGTGGCTGTCCGGCCAGCAATTGGGGCAATTGTTCGATGGATGGGAGCGGAAATAGTTCGTAATGGCAATGTTCAATTCCTTCATTTTCAAACTTTTCGGTGAAATGTTTTTTGGAAAATGAATGGGACAGCGGATAACCGATCAGGCCGTAAAGACGTGTATTAGATGGCATAAAGATCATTTTTTGAATTGGATGTAAAACTAAAGCTCTTAAGTATTTTTACGGATAGTTTGAATAAAGAGGATTAAATAATACCTTTGACACCGACCAGGAAAGGCAAATTTCAGTTTGATTTTGCCTCACCTCCTTTAAATTGTGCCCCCCACAATAACAAAGGAAGAACAATATTTTCTCGCATTGAAAGGGCTTGGCAGGAGTTCTTCCGCTTTATTTTTTTAGCCAGGTCATGGTTTCACTCGCAATTAGAACATTACAGTCCCCCAGCTGATGGCTATCTACATACCTGCGCCAATGCGGCATTGTTGCCCGTGAAGGCGGAGTAATCGATACGTGATCCGGGATACTCATTTGAAAAAATGTCACGACCCTGTAGCGCTCATTGGTGGAAAATGTAACAAACCGCTTGATCATTATAATCAGAGTTTAACCATATGCTAAAACCCAATACATTGACAAAACTTCGCCTTTTGGTGGCCGACGACCACCAAATGTTCCGGGCAGGTATTGCGAACCTGTTAAAAAAAGAAGAAGGATTTGAAATTGTCGGTGAAGCCAGTGACGGTGCGGAAGCAGTCAAGCTTTGCCGTGAACTGCTGCCAGACATCGTCCTTCTGGATATTGGCCTTCCCAAACTGGATGGCATCAAAGCCGCAAAAAAGATTCACGAAAATTGTCCGGGAATCAAAATTCTGGCGCTAACCTCCTACGTGGAGGAAGAATACGTGGTGGGTATGATCCGCTCCGGGGCCAGGGGGTACATACTGAAGGATGCGCCGATCGACGAACTGGTGCTGGCCATCAAGACGCTGGCGAAAGGCAGCAGTTATTTTGCCCGGGAAATATCTGCCACGATTTTTTCTTTGATGGAAAGGGTCACGGCAGATTCTTCGCTGAAACAGAAAGCCAAACGACTCGAAATCACTGGTCGGGAATTACAAGTGTTGCAGTGCATTGCCGAGGAGTTTTCCAATAAAGAAATTGCGGCCAAATTATTCATCAGCCCGCGCACGGTGGAAACCCACCGCCGCAACCTCATCCAAAAACTGCGGGTGAAAAATACAGCAGGTCTGGTCAGGTTTTATTTCAACAATGTAAAGCGAAGCGATAATAAAGCGATGGCTTCCAATGG
>JBFIJS010000247.1:0-6352 GCA_041600595.1 Saprospiraceae bacterium
ATTCAACTTACTCATCAGTTAGGTTTCAAAAGTAAATTTGGTTCGTTTACGGGTCGGCAGTTACTCCTCCGGCATCCCATTATTTCCAGCCTTTTTATTATGTTTGACAAAAATTACCTTTACTGACAAAACAACCAGAGATTCTATGTTGAACGTCCGTCCGGCCTGCTATTTATCCATTGTCGTGGTATTGACCATCTTACCTTGCAAAGAGCTGGCCTTGTTTTCTTACCTGAAAAAAACATTTTTGGCGGGCGATGAAATCTGCGACAATGGGATTGACGATGACCTGGACGGATTGATCGATCTCAACGACCCCGACTGCGACTGCCCGTTGGCACTACCTACTTCACTGATCCCCAATCCCTCATTTGAAGACAAAACCTGCTGCCCGCAGGACCGCTCGCAGCTGAACTGCGCTGTAGACTGGATACAAGCCTCTGAAGCCACGACCGATTACCTGCATACCTGTGGCTGGATGGGATGGACCAACCTGCCTCCTCCCCTGCCCTTTCCAGACGGTGATGGCTGTATTGGCTGGCGAAATGGCCGACCGGCCGGTGGCGGCGGACAAGGCGGCCCCGTCCCCAACTGGAAAGAATACGCAGGCTCCTGCCTGACCGGGCCATTGAAGGCGGGGGTATCTTATCGTTTTGAATTTTATGTGGGCTTTACCCGGCAACCCAACTCACCGGGCACGACCATTGCCTTCTTCGGTTCAACTAATTGCAACAACCTGCCGTTTGGCATCGGCAATGAAAATTTTGGCTGTCCGACCAATGGAATCGGATGGATGCAACTTGGATCAGTCCCGATCAGTGGCACCTTTGAATGGCAGAAAAAAGAGATCAACGTTACCCCAACCGTCGATATCCATGCCATTGCCATTGGCCCAAATTGCACACCCAACAATACCACCTTTCAGCCCTATTATTTCTTCGACAATCTGGTTCTGGCTTCATTTGAGGATTTTGGCTTTCGGATTGCCACTGTCAATCACCCTTGCAGTGATGAACTCAGCCTGAAAGTACAATACCAGGATACGCTGTCTTATCAATGGTACAAAAACGGCATTGCTCTGCCGGGGGAAACTTCCAACATACTGAGCGCTCCGCCCGGAGCCGGAAAATACCAGGTCAGGATGCTTGGCACCACCAGTTGTCTGACTTCCGAAGTTTTCAATCTGATCATTCCAACGGTAAGTGCTTTTGTTGAAGCGACCATTTGTGAAGGCGACTCCTACTTTTTCAACGATCTGGAGCGGACACAAAGCGGACTTTACATCGATACCCTCCGGTCGGTCGATAACTGCGACAGCATTATTTATCTGGAGCTGGAGGTACTGCAACCAACAGTGGACACGGTGCAGGCGACCATTTTTGCCGGAGAAAATTATGTTTTGGAAAACACCCGATTTTCCAACGAAGGCGAACACCTCCTGAACCTTTCCTCAACAAAAGGTTGCGACAGCCTGGTACTGCTCATTCTGGATTTTTACGAAATATTTATTCCCAACTCCTTCTCCCCCAATTTCGATGGGTTCAATGATGTATTCACCGTTTTCTCGAATAAACAGGGACAAACCGTGAAATCAATGGAAATCTTTAACCGGTGGGGAGGCCTGGTATATGCTGCAACCAACCTTCTGCCAAACGACCTGCAATACGGATGGGATGGATTCAGCAAAGGGCAGCTTGCCGAAGTCGGCACCTATGTTTATAAAGTAGTGGTGACGCTGCAGGATGGCCAGGAAAAGGAATTCACGGGGCCATTGGTTTTAGTACGTTGATGACCAAACCGTGATTAATCATGTCACTTTCCCAAAAACTGCTACCTTCGTTTCGTCAATATTTCTTTCACTTAAAAAACAAACATGCGAGCAAAAATTTACCCTGCTTTATTAGTCACCCTGCTAACCATACCTTGTCTGCTCTTTTCCCAATCAATAAACCTCGATCATTTTAAATCCAAATCGCCCCGTAATATTGGTCCGGCGGGCATGAGCGGCCGGGTTACCTCTATCGATGTAGTGTTGAGCAATCCGGATGTAATATATGCCGGCACGGCCAGCGGTGGCTTGTGGCGGTCGACCAGCGGCGGCATCGATTGGAAACCTATTTTTGACGAGGCCCCCCTGCAGTCTATCGGGGCCGTAAAGGTCAATCAGAAAAACCCCGACGAAATATGGGTGGGAACCGGCGAGGGCAACCCGCGTAACTCACAAAATAGCGGTGAGGGTATTTACAAAACCATTGATGGCGGAAAAACCTGGAAACTCATGGGTTTAAAGGATAGCCGCACTATTCACCGGATCATCATTCACCGGGACGACCCCAACACTGTTTTCGCCGGCGTAACGGGCTCGGCCTGGGGCCCCAACAGCGAGCGTGGTGTATTCAAGACTACCGATGGCGGAAAAACCTGGCGGAAAGTGCTCTACATCAACGACGGCGTCGGTTGTGCCGATCTGGTTGCCGACCCAACCAATCCGAACAAACTGATCGCTGCCATGTGGGAATACGGTCGCAAGCCCTGGACGTTTAATTCCGGCGGTCCTGGTTCCGGCATTCACATCAGTTTCGATGGCGGTGAGACCTGGGAAAAACGGACCGATAAGGATGGTTTGCCCAAAGGTGACTTAGGCCGCATTGGGGTAGCCATTGCCCCCTCCAGCCCAAACATTGTTTATGCCCTGGTAGAAGCCAAGGAGAACGCCCTTTATAAAAGTGAAGATGGCGGTTTTAAATGGAAAAAAATGGCCAGTGCTGACAAGGACAACAGCAACGTCGGCAACCGGCCTTTTTATTACCACGAAATTTATGTGGACCCGCAAAACGAAAACCGGATTTACAGCATCTGGAGCATCCTTTCCAAAAGTGAGGATGGTGGCAAAACTTTCGAAACCTGGGTTGGATGGAAAGTACACCCCGATCACCACGCGCTGTGGATTTCACCTACCGACCCCAGTTTCATCATCGAAGGTAATGACGGCGGGCTCAATATCACACACGACCGCGGCCAAACCTGGCGCTTTGCCGAAAACCTGCCGCTGGCCCAGTTTTACCACATCGACCACGACATGAGCATACCCTACCGGGTGTGCGGAGGCATGCAGGATAACGGCTCGTGGGTAGGTCCCTCTCAGGTGTGGAAAAGCGGAGGCATTCGCAATTCAGACTGGAAAGAAATCTACTTTGGCGATGGTTTTGACGTGGGGATCCGCCCGGACAACGGTCGCTACGCCTACGCTATGTCGCAAGGTGGTAATTTAGGTTATGTGGACATGCAATCCGGTAAAACGCAGAATATCAAGCCCGTACATCCGGAAGGGGTGTCATTGCGCTTCAACTGGAATGCTGCATTTGCCCAAAATCCGTTTCATGGGTGTGGCATCTACTACGGCAGCCAGTTTGTGCACAAAAGTCTCGACTGCGGCCAATCCTGGCAAATCATTTCTCCCGACCTGACAACCAACGATACGACCAAACAAAAACAAAACGAGAGTGGTGGGCTGACCATCGACGACACAGAAGCAGAAAACTTTACGACCATCATTGCCATCGCTCCCAGCCGGGTAAACGAACAGGTAATCTGGGTGGGCACCGACGATGGCAATGTGCAAGTCACGCAGGACGGCGGCCAATCCTGGCGCAACGTAGCCGCCAACATGAAAGGTGCAACCCCCGGCAGCTGGATTCCCTACATTGAGCCTGGTAAAACGGCCGGCGAAGCCTTTGTGGTTGTCAGCGATTATCGCCGCAACGACTGGAAGCCTTATGTCTATTACACCAGGGATTTTGGCGCCACATTTACCCGTCTCGTAGATGAGAAAAAGGTGAGTGGCCACGCCTTCTCAATCGTTCAGGATCCGGAAGTCAGCGATTTACTCTGGCTTGGCACTGATCATGGATTGTGGTTTAGCTTTGATTTTGGGAAAAACTGGCAACGATGGGACGAAGGGTTCCCGGCGGTATCCACAACCGACCTGAAAATACATCCCCGGGAGCACGACCTGATCATTGGCACCTTTGGCCGGGCAGCGTGGATTCTGGACGATATTCGCCCCTTCCGGGAAATAGCCCGCACCAAGGGTGAGGTTCTAAAAAAAGAGTTTGCGGTCTTTCCGACCGCCGATGCATATATGGCGGAATGGGCATCCGTTGATGGGGTTCGTTTTACCGGCGATGCCATGTTTAGCGGTGATAACAAGGGCAACGCCACCGCCATTAATTGCTGGGTAAAACCGCCCGTCAAGAAAAAGGAGGAAGCGCCGGTTGCCGAAAAAGACAAAGGAAAGAAAGAAAAGAAAGCACCGCAAGAAGAAACAGAAGAAGACGAAACGGAGGAAAATCCGGAGGCCGCTACGGAAAATGGTGGTAAAAAAGAAAAGGGAAAAAAAGACGACAAAGCCAAAATCTGGGTCATCAACTCCGACGGCGATACCATCCGGACTTTTACCAGCAAACTGGACACCGGCCTGGTTAAAATATATTGGAACAACACCCACGACGGCGTTCGCTACCCCAGTCGCCGACCTGTGAAACCAGACGATGACCTGCCCAGCGGTTATGACGCATTGCCCGGCACTTACAAAATAGTGGTTGCTTATCAGGGGCACAAAGATTCCACTACTGCTACCATCCACGCTGACCCTCGCCTCGACCTGTCACTGGAACAAATGCGAGCCAATCAGGCTGCTTTTAAAGAACTTTACAAAACTGTAGAGGCAGCGAATGAAGGTTTCACGCGACTGTCCGATGTCCGGAAAAATATCGGGCTTGTTGAAAAAGCGATGGAATATGCCCCCGACAGCCTGAAAAAAGAGATTGTCAAAATGGGGAAATCCATGCGGGACAGTATCAAGCAGCTGGAAGATAAATACATGATGCCCGACGGGCTCAAAGGCATCCAGCGAAATCCTGATTTACTGCAAGGTCAAATCTGGCGTACCTACAGCTACATAGGTGCTTCCAACGGCAGTCCCAACCAATCGGCCCGCATTATGATGGACCACACCAGGAAAATGGTTGCCAATATTCTTTCGGATATCAACTCATTGATGGAAAAGGATTTTGCCGAGTACAAAAAGAAGGTGAGCGAGGTGGAATATTCTCTCTTTAAAGAATATGAAGCCATTAAAATGGAGTAAACCAGCCATCCTCATCTTTGGTGAGCAAAAGCTCTCATTAGCCTGCTGATTTTTGTTATTAAAACAAATGGAATACTAATGGCTGTTCAACTTTTCAAAATCACATTTGTTTTTAGTTTGTTAGGCGGCTTTCGAAGGCTGAAAAGACTGATTTTTAATTTTTTTTTGCCTTCTTTAATTTTTTTTTCCTTAGAATTGCAGAAGATTTAAAAGGGGGTTTAACCGCCCAAACAACAAAAATCACCTACTGAAATAACTGGTTCCTGGAACCATCAAGATAATTAGAGAGAGCGTGTTTTTTAAAGTGGCCTTCCGATATGGAAGGTCACCTTTTTTTTGCCCCGGTGCCTCATTTTGACAACCACTATCCCGCAAGGCTCCTTATTCCTTCCATTTTTACAATTGGTTCTGTTTTGGTAAAATATACCGTCACGAGCATGGAAAGTACCAGGTAACCGACCAGCACATAAATCAGGATGGATGAAAAAGCAGCTAATCCAAACCAATCATTACCCTGCCACCAAATCAGAGCAAGGCCCATGACCACCCGCACAAACTCGGTCAAAACAGCGTAACGCGATTTGTCCATCAATGTCGTGTAACTGAAAATGCTAACGATTAAAAAAGCACCGTAGATAAACATATCTGGCATGCCGATGCGGGCAATATTGTTAAATAGATAGAACATCAGTGCGAACGTCACCAACATCTGTACCCACGACCAGGCAAGCAATTTGGCACTGAGGTGAGAATTATATTTCTCGAAGGTGGTCATGTCCTCCACGATTTTAACCGGATATTTTTCGGAGACATCTGCCGGACGATAGCCAGTAGGTTTGAACCACAGCAATAATTTTTCTTTCCAGCTTTTGGTCCGCCAGGCATCCTGAATCAGTAAAGCGGTATGTTGCCAATTAATGATGATTGGATTCCAGGTTTTAGCCGGACGTTTTACCCCATAAACTGGTGCTACATCGTCGAGTTCCGGTTGAAATGTGCCAAACAATTTATCCCAGATAATGAACACCTGGCTATAATTCTTGTCCAGATATTCCGGATTCATGGCATGGTGTACCCGGTGATGAGAGGGGGTTACCAATATCTTTTCCAGGAAGCCCATTTTCCCTATCAAACGCGTATGGTACCAGAATTGGGCAAACAAGTGAATGGGAGCTACAATGGCCACTACCTTGGCCGGTACTC
>JBFIJS010000248.1:0-6342 GCA_041600595.1 Saprospiraceae bacterium
GATAGAATTAAGACCAAACCCCGATTCCTGCCAAACGACACCAATGGTATCGTTGCTGCCGGCAATGTCTGGTGCATCCTGGGCGCTATTGGCGTTTGTTTGCGGAAATTCGAATTCCCATCCTTTCTCCATGGATTCCTCGTGGATGGTACTGAACGATACCCGGGCATTGCCCGAGGCGCCACTCTTCCACACTGTTATCAATGAGTCGCCAGCGAGCGGAGCTATGGCAGGGCCGCTGATCGGGCAGGCGTTGATGACCCAGTCCGTATCGTCAACATCAGTGGCTTCGGTGAAATTAAGGCCGCCGTCGGTACTGCGGCTCACCCACATGTCCCGGAGGTTGTTGTCGTTGTTTCTGAAAACAAGAAAGACGTTGTTTTCATTGACATATAGATCGGATGGGCAGCATTCGCAGACAAACTCACCATCTGCCGGGTCGCTGGCGATGGTGGGCAAGGTGAAGGTCTGCCCACCGTCATTGGAACGCATCAGGATATAGCGGCCCTGGGTTTCGTTGGTCAGTTCTCGAATGACACTGACCAGTGGATTGCCCAGGTTGTCTGTTTCAACAGAAGGCAGGGTTGCCCAGAGTCCTGGCGGGGGATCGTAAACACTGACCGGAAGTTCGAATGTCTGGCCGGCGTTTTGCGACCGGATCAGGAAGACGCCTCTGTTGAAATCCTCAAAAACGATAAACACCTGGTCTCCGGCGGTGGCCAGGTCAATTCCTCCGAAGCTGTAAATGTCCGGGCTGATGCCATCCGTGTCAATCGCCGTCGGCGAAGTAAAAGCGTCGCCTTCCCATTTACTGAAATAGATCGTGCTGCCCTTTCCCCAGATAACCGCCGGCGAACCGTCAGACAGCAGGGATACACGCGGACTTTTATCGTCGAAAGTGGCCGGTGCGACTTCTACCGGTGCCGACCAGTAAATGCCGTTTTGGGCAATCGCGCTGACCGTAAAGGCGCAGATGATCAGGAAGGGTAAAATTTTACAAACGGACGTTGAACGTTGGTGTATCATGATTGAAGTGATTTTATAAATAATACATCGTGTAAAAAATTCTTTACAATTTCATTTACGCAAGTGGACCGAAATATTCACTTCGCTTTGAGGCAGCCAACTGCTCGGCCCAACGGGGTTTTAAGGGGCACACGAGGGAGTTGCAAAAAGATCGGCTTTTCCTGCCCCGCAATTTATCAATAAAATTATTACACAGCATTTATTAAAAATGCCCTCCACATCCGATGGGCGACCCGTCCGGCAGATCATGATTTTTGGCGGGCTGGTAATTTTCCGGCCGTTGCCGAAACTGGCTGATCTCGTTCAGCATGTACACTAAATGCGCCCGCCGGTCATCGACCTTTTCTGCTTCCATTTCCCGGAGAAAATCCTGAGCCAGGCGGTCAAGTTCATAAAGGGCAAGGGCGTTTACCTGCTTGTTGATCGTTCGGTCGGCCGCCAGCCGGATGAGATGCTGGATGACTGTTTTTTCGATGATCCAGGCGATTTCCTCCTGGTATACAGTTTCTCTTTCGTTGAAAAAGGCACGGCTCAGTAACTGGCCGAAGACATAGCTGACCGACATTACCTGCTCGGGGTTACTGGCTTTTTGCTCAATGAGCCGGGCAAGCCGTTCCGGATTGAGCAAATAAGAAACGGTTTGATCGACCGAACTTTCTGCCGCAGCGAGAGGGTCAAATACAAGCCCCGTGTAGCTCTTGAAGGTTTCCCGGTCACGGGAATACCCTTCGGGCTGGGGCGGGATGATATTCCGGATGTGTTGGGGGATTTCGAGGTAGCGTGTATCCAGGGTTTCTAGGAGAGCAAGGAGGGCTTCCTGTTGCAAATTGTCGGCTACGGCTGCGGGCTTCCAGTCATTGTTGGTTGTGGTTTCGAATCCTTTTACGGTGTAGGTATAATGCACCCCGCCGATTAGTTTGGATACGCCCTCCACCTGATAGCGGTGCGATAAATACAGCGGTACCAGGATGCGCTCCAGGTCGGCCAGTGGTGTGCCATTGGGGATGCTTTGCAGGCCGAAATTGTCGAGTGCCGTTTTTCGAACTTTTGCCATGCGGCGGAGCTCATCGGCGGGTGACGTGCCGTTGTCCCAGAGGTGCGAAAACGGATGAGCACTGCCGGCCGGGCGGGAGTCGTCATCGGAAATAAAAAGCAGTCCCATCTGCTGGTTTTCCTGTAAGATTTTGTCCAAAGCTGCCCGCTCGTCGGTGCCTTCCGGAAAATCGGAGTAGCCGTAGATGACCATTCGTTTATCCCATTCCCCGATTTTGTTGTCGTAAGCTTTTGAGAAATCCACCTGTCCCTGTTCGTCCAGGGTAATGTAGGGATGTGGGTAATCCATCACCGAAGAGCGGTCGTTGTAGCTGCCGGCAAAGTTGTGGGTAAATCCCAGCGTGTGGCCAACTTCGTGTGCTGATAATTGGCGCAGGCGGGCCAGCGCCATTTGCAAGAGGCGGGGATCTGGCTCATCGCCATTTTCATAAGCGGCCAGGAGGCCCTGGGCGATCAGGAAGTCCTGCCGTACCCGCAGTGATCCGAGCGTAACTTTTCCCTTGATGATCTCGCCGGTGCGTGGATCGTTTATTCCCCCGCCGTACGACCAGCCGCGGGTCGAGCGGTGTACCCATTGAATGAGGTTGTAACGGATATCCATCGGATCAGCATCGGGCGGGAGTTCTTTTACCTGGAAAGCATTGCGGTAGCCAGCAGCTTCAAATGCCTGGTTCCACCAGCTGGCACCTTCCATGAGGGCCGATTTGATCGGCTCGGGTGCGCCCCGGTCGAGGTAGTAAATGATCGGCTCAACCGGTTCGCTGATGGCGGCGCCGGGGTCCTTTTTCTCCAACCGGTGGCGCGTGATAAAACGCTTTACGATTGGTTGGTCGATGGGAGTGGCGTAATCAAAATAACTGGTACTGATGAATCCGCTGCGGGGGTCATAGTGACGAGGCCGGAAGTTGGCGTCAGGTAATTCTACCAGTGAGTGATGCATACGCACAGTGACTATGTCAGGGGTGGGGGTTACGGAGCGGATCCAGTCGCCTTTGGCCTCTCCGACGAAGGTAATGGTGGCTTCCAGTTCGGTGTTTTTTGGAAAATTTTTTGTCCGGGGCAGATAAATGGCAGAGCGACTATCCTCCAGTTTGTAGGTGCCTTGCTTCCTTTGTTGTAACCGTTTGGCAACCCCGTGGGCATCCTGCAAAAGGAACCGGGTAGCATCGACCAATACGGCGTTTTTATTTTCACAGGCGACTTCAAACCCCCACAGAACAGATTGGGCAAAAGCCTCTGCAACGGCCAGACGTTCGTCGGCGTTGTTGCTGTTGGCGCGGTATTTATAGTTCAGGTGGGTCAGTAAAATTTTGTCTCCGCTGCGGGAAAATTTAACGACTCGCTCCTTTCCCAGCTGCCCCCGGTCGAGGCCTATATCGTTCGACCCAATGCCGGCCTGCAGGGAGTTGATGTACAGAAACTCCTGTTCGAACCGGCTTATTTCCAACCATATTTTACCCTGCTTTTCGTCCCAGTAAAAATTGAAAAAGCCAGGATAGGCCTGCATATTTTTTGTTTTGGAGGCAATGGCATCTGCCGTATTGGCTGAGTCTGGCGCTGGTGTTGCGGCCGGCGTTGTCGAACTGGTGTTCCTGGTGGTGTGGCAGCTAAAAAGGAAAAGCAAAAAGAACAGGTATGGTCGCATAGGTTTGTTTTTCAGCAAAAAAACGGAAATTATGCTGCTCCTCCTGCATTAACCGGTTTTTTCCTGATTTAACAGAAAACTATTTGGTGTCGTCAGGGTAACAGAGACGTTGGAAAAAGGCGGTTTTTTTTTCGGAAATGAGGAGTCCTCGTCAGAAGAAACAGGCTGTGAAGGGGCATGAAAGCAGTTGTTCACACACTGCGTTTTTGTAAAAAAACGTTTTGTGAAAGTTTCGGAAATCCAATTTCAGGCATGCGTCACTGTACGGGTTCGTTTCCGTTTTTATAAGAAAAAACCCGCCACAGTGTGTTTGCGCACGTTTGTTCTATTTACCTGATCTGTATCTTTGCAACCTTTTCCAGGATCGGTTCATCTATTTCCAGGACCTGGACATCTTTATAAAATATTACTAATGAAAAAAATTCTCTTCTTATTAATGGCTGTCTCTGTGCTTTGGAGTTGCAGCCAAAAAACTTACCAACCAATTTTATTGCCGGCAGAAGTCGATCTGGATACCATGGTAGTCACGGCACCCCGCCCCGACAAGCTGGTGGAAGAAAACAAAGAGCCGGAACGCTTCGAATTGCCCACTTACAACCCCAGTCCCAAAAGAGAGCACGACCTCCTGCATACCAGGCTCGATCTCCGGTTCGACTGGGAAAAAGAGCAGGTGCTGGGTAAAGCAACACTGACGTTGAAACCTTATTTCTATGCGACCAACACTATTACGCTGGATGCAAAGGGATTTGAGTTTCATCAAGTTGCTTTTGAGGGTTCCAATACGCCACTCAAGTACGAATACGATGGTCAGCAGATTACCATTGATTTGGGTAAAACGTTGACCCGCAATGATGAATTCAAACTCTTTTTTGACTATACCGCCACGCCGAGCGAATCGGGCGGCAGCAATGCCATCACGTCGGATAAGGGGTTGTTTTTTATCAATCCCCGAAATGAAGAACCCGGAAAACCCCAGCAAATATGGACGCAGGGCGAAACGGAGAACAACTCCCGCTGGTTTCCTACCATCGATAAACCGAACGAACGCTGTACGCAGGAAATGTACCTGACAGTAGAAGACCGTTTTAAAACCCTCTCCAACGGTTTACTCATCTCATCGGTCAAGAACGACGATGGCACCAGGACGGACTATTGGAAAATGGACCTGCCGCATGCCCCTTATCTTTTTATGGTCGCCATCGGTGAATACGCAGTGGTCAAAGAAGAGTGGAATGGTAAGCTGGTGGATTATTACGTGGAGCCAAAATTTGAAAAATACGCCAAAGATATTTTTCCCTATACCCCGGAAATGCTGACCCTTTTCTCCGAACAACTCGACCTGGCTTACCCCTGGCCGAAGTACTCTCAGGTGGTAGTCAGGGACTATGTATCCGGTGCGATGGAAAATACTTCGGCAGTCATTTTTGGCGAATTTATGCAAGGCACGGACCGGGAGTTGATCGACAATTTGCAAAATGAGAAGATCGTAGCCCACGAGATGTTTCACCATTGGTTCGGTGATTACGTCACCTGTGAAAGCTGGGCCAACCTGACCCTGAACGAGGGTTTTGCCAACTATAGTGAGTATCTGTGGCTGGAACATAAGTACGGGGAGGACGAAGCGAACTTCCACCGCCTTCAGGAATTGCAGGGCTACATGGGGCAGGCCCAGCAGCAAGGAACACACCCCCTGATGCATTTCAGTTATGAAGATAAAGAGGATATGTTTGATGCCCACAGCTACAACAAAGGTGGTTTGGTGCTGCACATGCTGCGCAATATTGTCGGCGATGAAGCCTTCTTTGCCGGGCTCAACAAGTATCTCAAAGACAACGCTTTTTCCGATGTGGAAGGGCACGAACTGCGCATGGCATTTGAGGACGTGACCGGAACTGACCTAAATTGGTTCTTCAATCAATGGTTTTACAGCCAGGGGCACCCGGAGCTGGAAGTTGATTATGATTATGATGAGGAAGAAAAGCAAGTCGTCGTGACCGTAGCGCAGGTGCAAGACCCCGAAAACAATCCGCCCATCTTCATTTTGCCGGTAGCTATCGATGTATATGTTGATGGGAAAATGACCCGTCATGAGGTGAAAATGGATCAACGGACACAACGTTTTTCCCTGCCATCGGATACCGATCCCGAACTCATCGTCTTCGACGGGGAAGGTCTTTTGTTGGCAACCATTGATGAATCGAAGAGCGATCTGGAGTATATTGCCCAATTCGAAAAGGCACCCAACTTCCTGCATCGAATCCAGGCCCTGGCCAAACTGCGCAACAGTGACCTGCCAGAGAAGGAAGCCATTTTTGCCAAAGCCCTGCAAGATCCGTTTTGGCTGATTCGCATGTTTGCCATTGAAGGATTGGATGAACTGAACGATGATGTGAGTCGGGTCGTTGAGAAAATGGTCGGGGAAGACCCCAACTCTAATGTCCGCGAAGCTGCCATGACGAGGCTTGCGGATACATTCGACGAAAAATATACAGCAGTAGCCATGAAGGCCGTTGAAAATGACCGGGCTATCAAGGTAGTGTCTGCGGGTCTGCAAGCTTTGCTGAGCCTGGATAAAGAGAAAGCGCTTTCCGCTGCCAAAAAGCTGGAAGGAGAGGACA
>JBFIJS010000249.1:0-6328 GCA_041600595.1 Saprospiraceae bacterium
CCTCGGATCGTTTCCCGGTGGCACTGCCGGCAGGCGACTTCCGTATGTTTTCCGGTCAGCGGAAAAGCAGTTTGGTCGTGGTCAAAATAGCTGGCATCCCAGCCGTCAAACCCATGACAGCGCTGGCAATCGGTAACTCCCTCCCCGGCAAACTGCGTTCCGTGGATATTCTCGTGGCAGGTGGCACACATTTGTGAAACGCCACTAAACTGACGGACATTGGCCGTTTGCTCCGATTGGTGGCAGGCGGCGCAAGTCGTTTGCAAATGCCCTCCTTCCAGTTGAAACGCAGTCAGTGTGTGGTCGAAACGGTTTTCCCCTTTCCAGGTATCCGTTGTGTGGCAAGTTTCACAGCTTTGATTCGGGTAAAATTCAGCAGCGATTTCGCCAATGTGTACATCGTCGTGGCATTCCACACAGCGCAGGCCAATGTTCTTAAAATGCCACTCCTCCTCCTGCAAATGACAGGCAAAACACGGGGTCGCCAGGTGGGCGCCGTCCAAAGGAAAACGGCTTTCACTGTGGTCCTCCAAGGTGTACAGGCTGGGTGAAAACCCGTCAACCGTATGGCAATCAGCACAATCAGGTGTGATAGCGCCTGCGGCAAATTCACCGCCGTGGTAGTCCTCGTGGCAAGCAGCACAAGTGTTGTGTGGTAGCGGATCGGTCAGACTTTCCGACACGTGGCACTGGCGACAATCGACCACTTCGTGCTTGCCTTCCAGGGCAAACCCGGTTAGGTCGTGGTCAAAATTATTAATGTCGCCCGCCGCCCGAAAAGACTCTTCGTTGTGGCATGAAGCGCAATTGGTACCCAATTTCCCATCGTGCACATCGGCATGACAAGCCACGCAATTATCCACCGGGATACCCAGGTTGTCCTGAAAGACTGTAGCCGGCGGGGTGTCCATTTTATGACAACCGGCACAGTCCACCTTGCGGTGTTGCCCTTTCAGCATAAAGCCCGTCCGGTTGTGGTTGAACCTTTTCAACCAAATCTGTGAATTGAAGGATTGCTCCGTGTGGCATTGTTTGCAATCGGTACCGAGGTTGTTGTTGTGCACATCTTCGTGGCAAGCATTACAGTTAGCAAAAGGCACCCCGGCGAAGCGTTGGAACTCCTTGCCGTTGCGGGTTTCCGTTTGGTGGCATTCTTTACAATCCACATTCCGATGCTGGCCGGCAAGCGGATAATCCGTTTTGTCGTGGTCAAATTTTGCTGCCGGGGCAAAGGCTTTTGTATCGTGGCATTTGGCACAATCGGTATCCAGCGTTTTCTGGTGATAATCATCGTGACAATTGATACAGGCAGTGGAAAGGCCCAGATACGTATCAACTCTTTTCTTCAAATCCGCATCCACGATATTCTCTGCGACGTGACACTCCCGACAGTCCACCCTGGCGTGTGCCCCCGTGAGCTGATAGCCGGTTAAATGATGATCAAAACTCGATTCATCAAACCGGATCATATCGAATTTACGGCCGTGGTGGTCACTGTGGCAACTGGCACAATCCTTACCCCGCACCTCTTTAGCGTAGTGAAAACCCGCTCTTTGATCCAGGCGGTTTTTGATTTCAGCATGGCAGTCGAGGCATTTATTGTTCGCTACTTTTTGCCCGAGTTCATGGCATTGTGTACAGTTGGAAATACCTTCCAGGTGGGCGTGCGGGCGGGCCAGGTCTCCGGGGGAAAGCTGAGCAGCTGCTTTTACTGCAAACAGCAGTGAGAACAGTAAGATTTTTAGAAAATAATCTGAATTACAAAGCATTTTTATAAAGTAGCCGAAATGCCCTGTGTCCAGGACAAAACGAGTATTGCATGGCTTGTATCGGCGCTGGTTCGACCTGCATTTCAAAAATCGGGACGGCAGTATGCTCAGGCATGTTTTCGCATGGTATAACCAAATCGTTTGGTAATCATCACGCCGGCTTTTTGTAAAAACTGCGTCGGCAATTCACCACCGGCGAAAATATACACCAGGTCATTCTCCAGCTTTTTCTCCTCCTCTCCTATTTTCAGATGAACACAATCCTTTTCAATCCTGGTCAAATTTGAATTATAAATGACCTGTAATTTTTCCATCCCTAAGTAATAGGTGAGGCGTTCCCGGTTCTTGGGTTTGATCCGGCCAAAAGCGTCTTTCCGATAGGACAATATGACCTCATTTTGGTCGGCTAATGACATGGCGGCCTCCACCGCCGAATCACCTCCACCCACAACTACGACTTTTTTGCCCTCGATCCGCTCCGGTTCCAGCAACCGGTAGGCGACTTTCTCGGACTGCTCGCCCGGCACGCCCAGCTTTCGGGGACTTCCCCGCCGGCCAATGGCCAACAAAACGGTTTGTGCTTTGAATTCCTCGTCCCGGTTGGTTCGGATTTTAAAAAATGAGCCTTCCGGCTGAATACTCTCAACCTTGGTTCGTTCCCGGATTTTGATTTCATTTTTTCCCAAAACCTCCATCCACAAGTCGATCAATTCCTGTTTGCTGGTATCAAACAACTTCACTTTGCCGTAGAGCGGCAGGTCAACCGGGGCCGTCATGACAACTTTTGAGCGGGGAAAATTATAGACGGTTCCGCCTACGGAATCCTGCTCCAGCGTCAGAAACCGGAGCCCGTGTTTTTTGGCGGTCAGGGAAGCGGCAATGCCGGCCGGTCCGGCCCCGATGATGACCAGGTCCCAGGCAGCAGGGTCTTTTTTCAGTCCCGATTTCACAATATTCTCCACCGCCATAGTCCCTTGCTCCAGGCTGTTTTTGATCAGCCCCATGCCGCCCAGTTCTCCCGCAATGTAAATCCCTTCCACATTGCTTTCATACCGCTCATTGACGTGCGGCAAATCCACGCCCCTTTTCTCCGTCCCGATGACCAGGGAAATGGCCTCGACCGGACAGGCATGGAAGCAGGCACCGTGCCCCACACAATTGGAGGCATTGATCAGGGTGCCGCCTCCCCGCAGAATCCCAAGTATATCTTTTTCGGGGCAGGCATCCACACAGGCCCCGCTTTTAATACAGGTGTCCAGGTCAATTTGCGGATACAGAGAAACCGGCTCGAAAAGGCCCTCCTCTTTGGCTTTGACAATTTTCGCTGCGACCACTTTGTCGGCTTTATTCTGGCTCCTGATGTACAGGAAAACCACCAGCGCACAAAAGGCAAAGACAATGGTGTAAATAATTATTTGTTCTAATTCCATCATTTCGGTAAAAGGCCGGAATTACCACGGTTTTTTTGAAAAATACTTAAAAAATCCATCGGTACCCCAGCGTTACGGTAACCGCCACATGGATGATGACAATGACCAGCATGATCAATGCGAAAGGCATATGGGCAACGTGCCAGTATTTGAATAATTTCCGCATTACCTGCAACCGTTCGATGCGGTTGCTCAGGGCCAGTTCACGTTCGAGTAGTTTGGTCACTTTGCGAACGTTGGCAGCATTGACCTGATTTTTTCGCAGCATTTGTCTCACCTGCCTCAGCATTTTTTTATCAGCAACATATTTTTTGACCATTCTGACCAGTAGATTGCCACCCGTTTGCAGATCGGCTTTGGCAGTGGTTGAATCTTTCAGAGTCTGATAGTCCAGTGCGTCGAGGTTATAGGCATTCTGGAGCATTTTGCCGATGTCCTGTTTCATTTCCTGCAACTCACCGAGGCTTAGCTCCCGCCCTTCAATGGTACGCGGAATCTGGATGTAAATAAAACGGCCAATTATGCCGCTCACGACTACCGCCACCATACTCCAAAACGCGATAGAAACAATGCCTCCAAACTTGAAAGCAGTGTGAAACAAAATCATCACCGGCCCCAAACTACAGAGAAAAATGTGGAACTCCAGCCAATATTTCAGCCGGCCAAATTTGTTGAGAAAATGGTAACGCTTCCGCACGATATACATCGTGACCCCTAAAAAAATAAGCAATGTGCCAATGACTCCCAGCCCCTGCCCAAATACCCCGCTGGGCTTAAACCACTGGTGGTCCGGATGGTAAAAACGCTCTTCCAATGGTGTGGTGTAATAGGGAATCCCCCGGTAAAACAAGAAAAGGGTTGTCAGCAAAACTATACTGACCAGGGTTGTAATATAGATGCGGTGAACGAGTGGAGACATGTTGCTGTACTATCGGATGACCGATTTTTTATGGGCGACAGTTTTTCTGGTTTTAGGGTGCAAGATGGTAAAGTTAATGTGCAGGCGGCTTCTTCTTCTGAAAATCTTCCTGAACTGCGACAATTTACAGCTGAGCAAGATGATTTGCCGGGCAAACCAGGGATGTCGGCCGGAGTCTCTCTTACGTCAACGAAACGAACTACCGTTTTCGGGAAAAAACGGTCGAAAAATTTTCAAAAAAACCCGAATACCGGCCAGTGCCAATATTCGGGTTCAGGTTGTATAAAAAATCATCAACGAAAAGCTATCGGGAAGACCGACCGCCGGTTCGCTTACAGCCGTACAATTTTTTCTACAAAATGGTTGACCCCGTTCTTATCAACGGCCATGATGTAGTAAACGCCGGGTGCCATATTTCCCATATTCAAGACGGCCGACCGGGCGGAAAAATCGAGTGCTTGGGTGGCTACCATACGGCCGTCAGCGTGGAATATTTTAGCATTCAGCAGGCCGGCGTATTCATATTCAATATTCAGCATGCCATCCGTCGGGTTCGGGTAAATTTTTACCGGGATTTGTAAATCCTCACTCACCGAGGTGACACCATCATCGATCAGGCCGTTGCAGTCATTGTCGAGGCTGTCGTACACCTCCATCATCAACGGATTGATGTTGGGGTTGTCATCGTCGCAATCAAAGCCATTCAAAACATACCCCAGGTTTGGATCAAGTGCTCCGCAGGTATCTATGGAAATGTCCGGGTTACCAAACAAGTCGCCATCGTTATCCAGGTAATAAGTGAAAATCGTCAGCCCGTCATCTGCAACACCACTGCAATCATTATCGATGCCGTCACAAATTTCTGCTACTCCCGGATTGATATTGGGATCCGTATCATCGCAGTCCAGGTTATTATCCACAAAGCCGGCGGGTGCTGAGCTCAGACAGGTGTCCAGCGACATGATTGGCGCACCGTAACCATCGTTGTCGTTATCAACATAATAAGTGTTGACTGTCAGTCCTTCATCCGTCTCTCCGTTGCAATTGTTGTCGAGACCGTCACAAAGCTCCGACATTCCCGGATTGACATTGGGGTTGTTATCGTTGCAATCAAACGGGTTGGTAACATAACCTGTTGGAGGAGCTGTGAAACAAGTAAAGAGGATATTGTTGATATCCCCGTAACCATCATTGTCCGCATCGAGGAAGTAAGAGTTGAGGGGAAGGTTTTCGTCGATAACGCCATCGCAGTTGTTGTCGATACCATCACAAACCTCGGTTGCTTCCGGATTGACATCAGGATTGTTGTCATCACAATCGACATAATTCAGGAAGCCATCGTTGTCTTCGTCTTTATAGAAAAGGCTTTCCGCATACTCAAACGCTTCGACCCCGATCTCTATCCCGATCAAACGACCTGGTATATCATCCACTGGCGGGTGAATGCCTCCCCAGATACGGGAAAGACTACACTGGTCGGACGCATCGCGGTAAGTGGCCCATTGTAAGGTCAAATCCACACTCGGACCTTCCTCGAAAACGAGGAATTCGTTTTTAGGACAATGAAATTCACCCATGCCGCCCGGGAAAAAAGGATCGCCGGTCAGCGCTGTCAATGCTTCTGCGGCAGCCCGGCTGTAGGTCGAATGGCCAGAGACATACCCCGCAAACGGAGGCGTCACGAAGGAAGGACGCTGATAAGGCCACCAGTTTTCAGCCAGTATCCAGCCCACTCCGGCTTCATCTACCAGCGGATCATTGATGTAGTCGGGGCCGCGCCAGGCGCGGAGTTTAATTTTACCTACGTGCTCGTCCGCCTGGCCGGCCAGCGGATCGCCCGCCAATACGACTTCGATATAACCGGGTACCAAATGAATACCACCGGGATGATAAGACGGTTGGTTGGGATCAGAACTTTGCCCAAACTCAGCCATGCCCCGGATCGCCGATACCGGACGGATGTAATCATACCATCCTTTGATACCCCAGGCCGTGATAGCCACGTCGTGCATAGCTCCACCCAGAATCAGATAAGATTTCACGTCCCATTCCAGATCACTCAGGGTTTGGCCTTGTCCACGGAATTTTTTGACCAGTTCAGGCTGGTCATTGACATAATTCAGAATTGTAAACCAGTGACCGGGAGGCGTTTCGGAGTCGGGCCCGTCAGCCCAGAATTCCGCCAAAACCCGGGCGTAATCTCCGAGAGG
>JBFIJS010000250.1:0-6326 GCA_041600595.1 Saprospiraceae bacterium
AAAATGTCAACTTCAATTAAGCAGCACAATTTCAGCGCTGGACCAGCCATTCTTCCACAATCAGTTATGAAGGAGGCCGCGCAAGCCGTTAAAAATTTCAACGGCATGGGACTATCTATTCTTGAGATTTCACACCGAAGCGCTGAGTTTGACGCTGTCGCCAAAGAAGCAGAATCACTGGTGAGAGAAATAGCGGGCCTCGACGACAGCTACGCCGTGCTATTCCTTTCGGGTGGGGCCAGCTCCCAATTCTTTATGGCCCCCATGAATCTATTGGGAGAACACGAAACGGCAGCCTATCTGGACACCGGCTCCTGGTCCAGTAAAGCCATTAAAGAAGCTAAAAATTTCGGGAACGTTGAGGTGCTGGCATCGAGCAAAGACCGTAACTACGCTTACATCCCAAAACGATTCAAGAAACCTGGAAATGCTGTTTACCTGCACATCACCAGCAACAACACCATATATGGTTCGCAATACCAGAAATTTCCCGAGGTAGATATTCCATTGGTTGCTGATATGTCTTCGGACATGTTCAGCCGTCCATTTGACGCCAGTAAGTTTGGTCTAATCTACGCAGGTGCTCAAAAGAACCTGGGACCAGCGGGTGTTACATTAGTTATTGTCAAAAAAGACTGGGTCGGCAGAACCGGCCGTACTATACCCAGTATGCTAAATTATCAAACTCACATTGATAAGGACTCCATGTATAACACTCCTCCCGTTTTTCCGATCTACGTGTTAATGCTGACATTGCGCTGGATCAAGGAGAAAGGGGGATTAGCCGGTGTTGAAAAGGCCAACAAATCAAAAGCGAGGCTGATTTACAAAGAAATTGATGAGAACCCCTGCTTTCAGGGCACCGTGGATAAAAAAGATCGCTCGCTCATGAACGCCTGCTTCTTGCCTACCAAAGAATCGTACACGGCTCCTTTCCTGGCCATGTGCAAGGAGGCAGGGATCAGCGGCGTCAAAGGACATCGGTCGGTGGGAGGTTTCCGGGCTTCAATTTACAACGCAATGCCAAGAAACAGCGTCAAGACTCTGGTAGAAGTCATGCAGGCTTTCGCCAAAAAGCATGGTTGATCCGCTCTGCCAAAGACATTATACTCCATTGTTTAGTTAATGGAAAAAGGGCTTGCACCAATCAAGATGCAAGCCCTTCCTCTTTCTGCCTGTTTTCCTTATTTAACTTTCTGCTCAATAAAGACCCTCAAATCTTCCAACATTTGCTCCGACATTTTCTCCTTAGTATAATGTGGCATGTAGGCTCTCTTCCAGGGAATCGGAGATGTGCCGTATCGGGCAACCTGGTAAATAGAATACCGGGTATAGGTGGTAATGTGTTTGTCCAAAAACTCATAAGACAGTGAGGATTTATCCAGATTGAAGAAAGAATAGCGCTTTTCTTCGTGGCAGTGCAGACAACTAAGCTCGTAAATGAGCGCTCCTGTTTCCGGATTACCCTGCTGGGAGAACCCCAACTTGCGATCAGCCGGGGGGTCCACAAATGTTGCGGGAAACCCCTGAAGGTATTTTGATTGTAATAGTTCGATAGCCGAAGCAGTCAGATCTGCCTTTTCATTCACTGCTTTTTCGATTCGATTCCATTCCTCCCGGGACAAATCAAGGTCGTTCATTTGCAAACCAATTGTCCATAAGTACGACAGTACGCTTTCCATTTCCCAATCCTCCAGTGGACGCCCCTGCGCACATTCGGTCGCGCACAAATGAATGGCCTGCCTCAGGTCATTGCGGGCAGCATCCACGAGGTCGCCGTACTTTTTTTCATAATCACCATTATAAAAGTGGCGGCGGTCAACTATCCCGTAAAGTGCACTCCCCTGCAAAAACGGCAACCCCTTTTCCTTCACATAATGCAACCGTGCCAATGGGTCGGTGACGGCCAGGTCTGGTTCATCCCTTTTTACATTGTGGCAAGAGGTGCAGACGAAGTGCTTGCTGACCCGTTCGCTTTTACCGCCAAACGGACTTTCGGTCTGGCCTTTGAGGACAATCTCCTTGCCTCGCTCTGCGGAAACCCCTTCAACGTCGGTGCGGGGCAGGTGCGGGGCAGGTGGCGCGCCCAACTTTAGCAAGACCTCCTGTACTGGCATATTTACCAGAAAAGTATGGTTATCCTCTTTTAAGTCCAGGTTGGAAAAAAGCAGAACACAGCCACATAATGTTATAATGAAACTTAGTTTTTTCATGTAAATAGCAATTGGTCGATAGCTAAAAGCTGTTTTACAAATTAAACATTCTGGATATGGTAAAACCAACCCTGAATTCCCCTTCGCCCCAATTGCTCACTGTGTAAGGAATGTAGTCAGTCGGGGCAAGACCGGTAGCATTGGTCAGGTTGAGTTGGAATACGTGGCCGCCCGTGTCGAATTCAAAACCGATCCCGATGGGAGCATAGTTCTGTATCCGGCTATCCTCCGGCCGGTTGATAAAGGGTACAGCAATATCGCCGATGAGCCCCAACGTTCTGGAAATTTGTATTCTTGTCGCCAGCCCAACGTGAAAGGTATTGTTATCTTCTCCTGCCGGTACGACGTTGCGGTGAGCCACGCCGGTAGAAAGCTGGAGCGAGAACCTGTCAGAAAACTTGCGGGCTGCGAGCAACACCACATGCTGAACCATGCGATGAGGAAATTTTTCGAAATAAGTCAGACTGGAAGGGTCGTCGGATTGCTGAGCGGTCGACAGACTGAGCATACCGGCCAGCGCCAGCGAGATCGGACGTCCGGCCTCCGTTTGCTGGAACACCCGGTACTTCATGGAGGCATTCAACAACTGGCGCAATTGTCCGGCTCCCTTGGAACGATTGAACCCGATGGTCAGATTGTCGAGCAAGCCATATTCCGCTCCAATAGAAACATCCGAAGCGTTTTCGAGCCCGTAAAATGTGGCCCAGCCGCCGGCATTACCACCAACATCACCAAAGCGGTGAGCAATCCGAACATCTAATTTCCGCATGGGAAGGGTTTCCACCGATTGGGTATTAATGACCCATCGGTCTTTGAAGGTTTGATAAACGGCTTCTCCCTCTTGTGCCAGCAAAACATGGCTGGATAAAACCATTATAAACAGAATAAAATTCTTTCTCATAAATCGATTTTTCTTGATTGTATCAGTGGCAAACGCTTATGTCATCCGATTAATCTCTCGGATAACCTTCGTTGAGCCAACATTCAATGATCTGTAATTCCTCTTCGGTCAGATCATCCTTTTGCGATTCAGGATAAACATCATTATTGGGTGGCATTCCTTGCACCGGATCGTTTTTCTGATCCAGGACTCTGCTTCTGAATGAGCCATTATCCAAAATGGAAAGGAGGCCGTTATAGCTTTTGTAGTTTCCGGGGCCCGTACCACCGGCACCGTCATGACACCCTGAGTAGGCACAGCTTTCGTCGATAATAGCTTTCACATTAGTGTCATAGGAAGGAGAGGTATCAACACAGAATTCAGGTGTTTCAGGCGGGGGCAGCACATCATTGGTGCAAGCCAGCAACGACACCAGTATCATTATAAAAAAAGCGTAAGAGGTTTTTGTAATCATCGTGTTCAATCAGCTTAAAAAATTATCAAAATCGGTGGCCAAAGGTAGGAAGGAGGCCCATTTCTCCAAAGTTATACAAGGCTGAGAAAACGTTCATTCATCACTTTTGTTGGTCGGACAGCAAATATTACGCCTGAGAAATGGCCATCGCGAACTTTTCATTTCGCCAACTGTATAAGTTTTTGTTGCAAATCAAATAGCTTTGCATTCCTACTTACTTGCATTTCATCGAACAAATAACTTTTCCCTGGCTCGTTGGCTTGGTTTTCATTTATAAAAGCAAGCAGCCAGACGCAAAAAAATACAATTATGTACCCAGTAGAATTAACGACACCTATGGCTCAGGAACTTGAGAACATTGGTTTCAAAAGCCTGAAAACAGCAACTGAAGTGGACGAAGTTCTCGAAAATACCCAGGGGACTACGCTCCTGGTTGTTAATTCCGTTTGTGGATGTGCAGCCGCCAACGCCCGCCCCGGCGCCTACTACTCACTGCAAGGTGATAAGAAACCGGACCATCTCGCTACCGTATTTGCCGGAGTGGATAAAGAGGCGACGGAAAAAGCACGTGAGCATCTCCTCCCTTATCCACCTTCTTCACCTGCTATCGCCCTTTTCAAAGATGGCCGGTTGGTGCATTTTCTGGAGCGCCATCATATTGAAGGCCGTAGTGCCGACATTATCGCGGCCAACCTGAAAATGGCGTACGAGAGGTATTGCTAGATCGTTGGATGGTTGGATGGTTAAGTGCTGCTTAACCATCTAACCATCTGATAAACTCCAAAACCAATTAATACAACTCCAATCACCTTATTCACCCACCTGGTTATCAGTTCTGACCTTCGCATCAATTTGTCCCCGACATAAGCGTACACCATGAGTAGCAGAAAGGCGCCGGCCATAGCACCTGCTGAAAACACCACGACACTTCTGTCTTCTTTTTCCAGCCAGCCATTTTCGACCAATAACGTTCCATAAAATATCCAGTAAGGAATAACCATTACATTGACAGCGCTGATGCCGATACCTTTAATAAATTCATGGCGGCGTCTGGTCGGCACGGGATCAACAAGGTGTGGAGTGCCTGCTTTGGCAAAAAATAAAAAATAAATACCGGCAGCAAAGAAAACAGCAGTAGCCACGATTTGAATTATTTCTCCCAGCAACCCTTCGGCTTCAAATAACCAGGTAAATTTTAAGGCAATAAATACCTGAAAAAATTCCACCATCGCTGCTCCAAGTCCCATAAAAATACCAGCTCGGATACCTTTTTTAACTGCAGTATTTGCCACGGCCATATTTATCATCCCGAATGGTAACGAGCCAATAAAACTTAGAAACAGGGCAATAAGGAAAGTAAATAACATCCGGAATCTATTTCACTTCAAGCATTGAGCGGGGAACAATTCATTTATTCAATTTTAATATTAAACCCGTTCAAACACTGTCCATCATACTTTTAATAATTTTTGATAATCAAAATATGCTTTTAAACTACGTATCGCTTCTTTCACCGACATGGCTTCTACACCTTTCTTTTTTTGCAATCGATAAATCTGGTAAATAATTTTCCAGTGGCGATAAATATCCCTGTATTTTTCAAATAAAGGATATGAAGGGTCGTAAATATGAGCAGGCTCAGCTCCGATCCCGTTGTATTCCAATATTTTAAAACCCCTACCCTCTTTTAGGTCTTCCACTGAACTACATTTTAAATCGAAACGCCCGTAATAAATATTGTCCATTGTCGCTGCCAAACTATTAAATACAGCTGTCATTTTTTTATCGATATAATGATTACCATTGAGGAACATGGTACCACGACAATGATTGCCGATTGGCTCTACCTCCAGTATCTGCTGAGACGCAGGCACCATTTCCAACAACTCCGGAAATGTTTTTTCAAACCTTTTTAATTGCAATTTCGCCCGGGATTTTTTTGCCATTAATTGCGCCACCGTACTTATTCCGTCGCCGGTCACTTTCAGCGTTTCTTTCACACACACGGAGGTTACACGACCGGCCCCGTTTCCGGGCATGCGGTGATGCATCACAGATAATTCTACCGGATAACTGATGAGTTCCTGTATTAAAAAGTCAATTTTATTTTTATTGAAATAATCAAACAAGGATTGTTCGTCTTTTATTTTTACAACCAGGGTGCCACGCTCACCAATATCAGGCTTGGCAATGACCGGGTAAGAAAGCCCCGATGACATGAATTTATTTTTTACCGAAAAAAAATCTTGCTCCTTATGAATAAAAATAGTTTTGGGTAAATATTCCTCCGGAATTCTTTGCAGGATATTATACTTTGACTCCCCCCACATACCACCGGTTTCGATAACGGGATTCACAGCACTAAAAAAAAATAATTTTCTGGCGCGCAATGCAAACCATAACCAAATAAGGAGCAAGGGAAAATTGGCGATATACAATGGCCAGTATTCCCAATTGGTTAATTTTATATAAAAGACAGTGCCCTTTAATTTTTTTAAAAAACCGTGGTCTTTTTCCTGGCTGATGCTTTCTACGGTAAGAGTATCGTTTTTCAAAAAAGTGTTCTTTATTTAATCGAAACAAGCGATTCGATATGGCGAATTAAGAAATGTCCGGCTACATCCGGAGGTAAAAAAAGCAACCGACGGGGTAATTAATTTTTCAAGATCAGGCATTAAATACCGTGTAATTTAAATTTGCTTTAATTTTTTTCTCTGCAAGTGGGCCGAAGGATTCACTTCGCTTTGAGGCATGAGAC
>JBFIJS010000251.1:0-6299 GCA_041600595.1 Saprospiraceae bacterium
GCATAAGCAAGCCATCCCGGAAATCGGAAAAGTAAATCGGATTGGCTGCGCCCATCCTGTAGAGAGGGGAGATGCTCAACCCCACAAAGGTCGCGCCTGCGGCTTGCCTTTTTTCTTCCCAGATCGTCTGAAAGTAAACTTTCTTCCAGTCTGGAAAGAAAAAAGGCCGCCATCTTGCGATGACGACCTTTGTGTTGTTGTCGGGGTAGCAGGATTGGCTGCGCCCATCCTGAAGATGGGGGAGGGTAAAACCACGAAAAGGTCAGCCTGCGGCTTAGCCTTTTGCTTTCTCAGCCATTCGCATAAGCAAGCTTAGCTCATGACTTAAAAAGCAAAAGGCCATTTCGCAATGCGAAATGACCTTTTCGTGGTTTAGTCGGGGTAGCAGGATTCGAACCTGCGGCCCCCTGCTCCCAAAGCAGGTGCGCTAACCGGACTGCGCTACACCCCGTGGAAATTGGTTTTGTTTTTCACACTTCTTTCGCTAAAGAAGGGATGTGATAAAACGGAGGGTTTTCAGAATGGTTGCAAAAACCAAAAAAAGATTTTTGCGGTGAGGGCGGGATTCGAACCCGCGGTACCTGTTACAGTACGCCGGTTTAGCAAACCGGTGGTTTCAGCCACTCACCCACCTCACCGAGCGGGTTTTTTAATTCGCTTTTCGTTCAAAGCGGCGGCAAATGTAGATTTAGTTTTATAAAAACCAAAAAATGAAATGAGTTTATTTATATTTTTTTTTGCCTGACCATTTAAACCGGTTTTTCTCATTTTTCATTCAGGCTCAGCCTTAGTTTTTTCTCTAATTCGGAAACGGTGTCTTTGAAAACCAAGTCTGTTTCCATGAGATCCTGGACTGTTTTGATGGAATAGATAACCGTGCTGTGATCCCGACCACCAAACATTTCTCCGATTGCTTTCAATGACTTATCTGTCAGGTGTTTAGCCAGGTACATAGACAATTGACGGGCAATGACAAACTGGCGTTTGCGGGTTTTTCCGCCCAATTTTTCCACCGGTACACTGAAGTGATCGGCTACCAGGTTTTTGATAAAGTCGAGGGTTATTTCTTTGTTGATTTGGGTGACAAAGTTCCGGGTCACATCTTTAGCCAGCTCCACATCAATTTCTCTCCGGTTCAATGAGGATTGAGCGATCAATGACACCAGGACGCCTTCCAGCTCCCGGATATTGTTTTGGATGTTGTAGCAGATGAACTCTACGACATCATTGGGAAGGTCGACTCCCTCCCGGTTCATTTTAGCCTCCAGGATGGCAACCCTCGTCTCGAACTCAGGCACTTGCAGGTCGGCTGACAACCCCCATTTAAAGCGGGAAATCAGACGTTCTTCCATCCCGTCCAGGTCTTTGGGAGGCCGGTCGGAGGTCAGGATGATCTGTTTGCCGTTTTGGTGGAGCTGGTTAAATATGTGGAAGAAAATTTCCTGCGTTTTTTGCTTATTGGCCAAAAATTGAATGTCGTCAACAATTAAAACATCGACCATTTGGTAAAAATTGACAAAGTCGTTGACCGCATTATTTTTGATTGACTCAATGATCTGACTCGTAAATTTTTCGGAAGAAACGTACAACACCCGCTTGTTGTCAAAACTTTTCATGACCTCATTCCCAACAGCATGAGCCAGGTGGGTTTTACCGAGCCCCACATCTCCAAAGATTACCAATGGGTTGAATGCCGTCCCTCCGGGCTTTTTGGCAACGGCCTGTCCGGCTGAGCGAGCCAAACGATTGCAATCTCCTTCGATGAAAGAATCAAAGGTATAATTTGGGTTCAATTGGGGATCTACCTTCAGTTTCTTGATACCGGGGATGACGAATGGGTTTTTGATATTCGTGGCATCCACACTACCGGGCCCTACCCCACTGGCAGAGTTGTTACCTTTAGTCATGGTAGCGGTATAGCCACCTTGACTATTGACCGCCTGGGTGGCTAATTGATTTTGGTGAATACGGTTGGTGCCGGTAAGGATTTGATACTCCAGACGTCCGCGATCGCCTAACTCTTTGCGAATCGTCATTTTCAATAACGCCACATAGTGCTCCTCGAGCCACTCATAAAAAAATTTGTTGGGAACTTGAATCGTCAATGCCGAATTCTCCAAATGAACAGGCCTGATCGGCTCGAACCAGGTTTTGAAACTTTGGCCATTGACATTTCGCCTGATAATCTGAAGACAGTTATCCCATACTGTTACGCAATCCTTTACCATTCTCCTATTGTTGGTTGGAAGTGAAAAAATAAGTGTTTCTGTGTCCTTCGGACAAATTTTGTAGTATCAGTAAACTAGGAAGTCTCCGAGTGAAAGCCCTGTGATGTGCCCTTACACGATTCAGGTCGCTATCAAGAAACATGGGTTGTTTCTTTCGATTGGAGGACTGCAAAGGTGGTAAAAAACTGCCTCAATGGAAAGGGAAATCCCCTTTTTTTCATTTTTTTTTTCCCTCAATCCTTAACAGACATTTTACATTTACGTAACAGGCTAATTATCAGGCAAATAGACAGTGATTCCCCTATAAGTATCTCATTATCAATGAATTAACCAAATATTCATTGACAATCAACGAGTTATGATTGATGTTGCTACATCAATATCGTTGCTTCTTTTTTGATGGCCAGCAGTGCTTTGTCAAGGGAGGTTGAAGGTTGGGATTCGACGAAGCTGATCAGGGCTGTTGCCAGACTGGATGAGGGGGCTTTTGGGTCCAATTTTTCAGCTACGCTACTGATCACGGTCATGGTATCTTCCTTGGAAATTTTTATGATCTGCCATAGCTGATCGGATACGTACACTTGTTGGGTAATATTATACTCGAACTCCTGTTGAACAGTCATGAGCAACTTTAGCTTGAGTTCGGCTACGGTTTGGTCTTTCTCCTTCAGGCGCAGCAACATATTGGGAATAGCGATTCTTTCGCAAAAAAGGGAAAGCCTTTCGTAGGCCTGAAAACGCATCGGCGTAGTGGTGGCCTTATTCATTTGTTTATTTTCCAACAACTTGATCTGGTACTGTTTGTCCAGATAGTTTTTCAGAATGCTGTTGACCGTGAAAAAGACGATCAAGGCCGGGACACTGATTTTTATGATCTCAAGTAAGACGCTGAAAAATGTTTCCATGATAATGTAGTAGTTGAAAAGTTTAGGCTGGGTTCCTGACTATTAACGGAAGAAGCCAAAAGTCGGCAAAAGTAATCGGAGTATCATTCTTTAAAAAATATAATTTACCTCAACCTTAATTGGTAGTTGGGTGTTTCACAGGAAAATTTCATTATTGTATATCTTTGCTGAAATGAAGGTAATGTAAAAGCCGGTTTTGGAATCGGATTTGAGAAATCGATTTCTTTTCCTGCAACTTCTGCATAATTTTAGCTTTATTCAACGGCATTCAGGATGGAGCTTGCTTATCCTGACATTCTTTTTCGCCGGTGATGGATTAAAAGGAGCTTAATCAATAAATAAAAAATTAGAAAAGTGACTGCAACACAACCTGTAACATTGACCCCCGGAGCGATTAAACAACTACTTCGCATAAAAAATGAACAAAATATACCCGACGACCACGGCCTGCGTATTGGCGTTAAAGGCGGTGGATGTTCTGGCTTTTCTTATGTCCTTGGATTCGACAAGAAAGAAGACAATGACGACGTCTATGAAATTGATGGCCTCAATGTTTTTATGCAAAAAGCCCATGCGATCTACCTGCTGGGCATGGAGATTGACTGGGTAGAAGGTCTGAACAACAGAGGTTTCTCGTTCAACAACCCGAATGCTTCTTCTACCTGTGGCTGTGGAACTTCTTTCTCTGCCTGATCAAAAACGATATTTGGAAAAATAAAGCCCGGCAGGTTTCCCTTGCCGGGCTTTTTTAGTTGGAGCCTGTGTAGTGATGTTCACTTTTGGGTGTGCTATAGTGCCGTTAATAAGAAAAACAAGTTCGTAAAGCTTATAGCTTTGGCGTTTATTTACGGGTATAGACGATCAGGTCCGTTAAAAGCAATGATATCGTGTGAATGATCCTCTCGTAGAATAAAACAGAGGGATAAAAGGGGGTACTTATAATTCTTGGACTAATTGGTAGTTGTGCATAAGAGAGGTGGCAAAGATAGAAATATAAAGCAATCGCAAAGAACATCCTTCGAAAAGATTTTGCACCGGTGACAAATTTCTCAGAACCATTCCCCGGGCCGGAGAATTTACTTGCCGGCCGGTATCCCGGTATCTTGATAAGATTCTTTTTTTTAACCCAACATGGAATCAAAATGAAGTATGATCCTTACTCGTTGATCTCCTTTGTTCTGCGATCAATCCATCATTTTCACGGCCGGTATTTTTCAAAACATCGATCAACTTTCGGGTAACTTGCTGTTATCATCTTCAACAGGATCATCTGTTCGGCTGAGATCGCTGTTTGTCAAACTATCCTGATCGGGAACATTGGCAACGCCACCATCCATTTTAATAATCTTGCTGGCCAGCTTTCTGGTCGCCGAAACCGGATCTTTCATCCAATCGGCCGACCAGACCGGTATCAGGGTAAAGTTTTCGTTTTTCAGTTTGTTTATGTGCGCTTTTTCCCAAACGCCGGAAGTGAAGTTTGTGCCGGCAAAAAAGCCATCCGGAACGATAACGACCTTACTTCCTTCTTCGTCCAATGGAGCAATGACAATCGGCAGCAACACGTCCTCCCAGGGCAGATGCAAAATGAAACGGTTTGTATCGATGTAGGCCGCCAGGCTTTGTACCAAATTTTCCGTAAAATTTAGAGCCTTCCTTAACCTTGGTTCTCTTTTACCAATGGTCTCCATCGCCTGCAGGTATTTTTCCCGGTTATCGTGTTGCACGGCTTCCGACATTTCAATAAAGTGTACCATCAGCCAGGTGCCTTTGTCCCAGGTTTTACCCTTAAAAGCTGCCAGGTGTTCATCACTGAAAGAGTGCAGCAGATACAGTTCCTGCAGAGGTTTGTTGACCAGCAATTGCAGGTAGCTGATGCCTTCCTGGGTGTTTAGCAGAGAGATTTTTTTAGTCAGTTTACCTTTCAAATTGACAACACCGAAGGTGAAAGAAACGATTAAGATATCGAAGTGCTGGCCAAACAATTCTTCCACAAAATACACCCCCATTCCATTTCTCTCCAGCTGCCTGATCTTTTCACTCCCCAGGACATTCTGCTGTTTGAGCTTTAAGATGTAGGATGAAATGAGGTTTCGCTGTTCTATGGTAAAGGCCACTATACCAACCGAGGGAAAAACTCGCTGGGGCGTTTGTTTGATCTGGTTTAACAGCCGGATGATCTGCTGGGCCTCCAAATCGTTGACTCCTTCCATTTCGTGAAATCTCCCCTCCAGGTTCTCTACCGAACATTTTTGAGCATGAAAAAAAGAGGTTTTGGCCAGGTCTGAAATGGGGAGGTTTTGCAACGGGGCTTCATAACGGTTGGTAATCTGCCGGGAAGGGACCTCGTTTTCCAGGGCGTATTGCAACAAGCTAGTCTCATTACCATTGCTATCATCCGATCCGAAAATCATCAATTGGTGTCCCAAATTGGCAATTTCTGTAGACCCCTCCACCGAAAACCGGTTGGCTTCCTCGAAAATCACCAGGTCGAATTTAAAACCATCCGGTACGATATTTAGCGCTACATGCGGGGTTACGAACAGAATCGGCAGAAAATCCGTAACGGCATCCATGGAGTCTTCAAAGATGTCCGCCAGATGCCCCGCCGGTGGATTTTTAAACATTGTCTTTTCAAAAATGGCGCGGTATGTTGCCTTGCTCTTTTTCTTTAGTTTCTTCAGTCCATCGATTTGTTTTTCCTGCCAGAGATTATATACGTAATTGAAAATCAGTGGTTTGAGTGCATGCCAACTCTGGTCATAATTTTCGATTACGTCCAAACTGGCCGGAAGATGAGCGCTCCAACTCTCGCTGAGCAGGCTGAAAAAGTACCAACTCTCAAAAGCTGCCAACCAATCATCAGGCTTTACTTTTACCAGGGAAGCGACAACCTTTTGTCCCACGGGGGGTAGTTCCAGCCAGTTGGATTGCCACTGATAAAAAAGAGGAAAATCTTGGCAAATTAGCGGAAACCGCACGGAAAGACAGTAAATTCTTGAAAATAATTCTAGACAAGATAATTCCCATGATGGCGCACATTGAGCCGCCAGCCGTAGATTTTGACGGATTGTTTCGTGAGCCCGAGGAAGAAGAGACCGTTAGTGAACAAATGGAAGGTGACGAATAGCAAATCAGGCAGCCCAACACCCGCTGCAGGCAGACGGGC
>JBFIJS010000252.1:0-6290 GCA_041600595.1 Saprospiraceae bacterium
CTCGACTGTGATGGTCTGGACACAAGGAGCCGCCGAATTATTGCTGGCATCTTTCACGTGCCAAACCCGGGTGAGGATAGCCGTATTCGCCGTGTTACAATTTTCCAAAATAACATCGTCGTGAAAAAAGGTATCCAAAACGCCGGAACAATTGTCGGCGATAAGGGGAAAACCAATGCTATCAACGGAAAGGTTGGCGGTACACTGAACGGTTGTATCCTGACAAAAAATAGTGGGGGGCAATTTGTCTTCCACCAGGATCGTGCCCCAGCAATGACTGCCGGTCGCCTTATCCGTTACTTTCACGTGGAGTAAGAGGTTGGCCTGGTCGCAGTTCACGGTGTCGCCGATCATTTGGCCGGAAGGCAACAGCACGGTGACGGTCTTGGGGCCGGGGCAGGCGGATTCCTCTCCATCCAGTATCATATCCGGGAGAATAACGGCCAATCCAGTCTGATCGAGGGAAATTTGCACCTGATCATTACAAGCCAGGGTGCACAGGGCGTTTCCTTTCAGGGTGGCCAGCAGGCACAGGAGCGCTATGCCGACCAACCGCAGGTTAGTACAGTGTTTCATAGAAGGCGGACTTAATTTGTTAATAACAGTTGGCCGAAAGGTGCCGGAGGGAAACAGATTGGAAATGGAAATAGGATAGGCGAAAAAAATACCTTAAGCCTTGTTTCACCACACAGCGCCGGGTTCCGGCTATTTCAATTCGCAAAAAATACAGTTCTGCTTGTTGGGTAAAAGAAAAGCAGGAAGAGAAGACAGGAACCTTCGCACAGGGTCCTGACCTATCATCATCGCTTATTTTCTTTTGCCTTGCTTGTTCCTGAAAAATGGAGGAACCGACACACCAGCACACGGGTGGCTGGAAATATTTTGGCAGGTCGTTTAAATCGGTCGGTGTATGGGAAGGAATTCGGTTTGTAAAAAGATCGCCTGCCTGCGGGGTCAACTATATCAAAACGGCTATTTTTTAAATTAAATATTTTTAATATATGACTTTACGCAGGCTCGTTTCGGTTTGTTACAGGTGGGTTTAAATTTTGTATTATTTTTTTTACTATTTGTAACTGCACAGCCACACCAATGGGCGATTAGCTTCAAGTCGGATCGGAGCAGAGATATCCGGGCCAGCTTTTTTCCTGATTCTACTGCTGCATTTTGCGCAGATCACACCGTTCAGGACACGACGGGTGCAGAGGTAGAAGAAGGCTTTTTTGCAGAGTGTATAAAAAACTTCTTTACATTTTCATTCACGCAAGTGGGCCGAAATATTCACTTCGCTTTGAGGCATCAGACTGCCCGGCCCAAAGGGATTTTAAGGGGAAGTTGCAAAAAGATCGGCTTATCCTGCCCCGCATTTTATAAATAACCTTATTTCACAGCGTATTTTGCCTGCGTTAAAACAATAAAACTTCAACTATTCCCACGCAGCCATTGCTCGCAATAAGCCTGCACACTGTTATCGAGGAGTTGTTTGTAGTTGGAAGCGGTTTTGAGATTGTCGAAAGCGGCCCGGCGTTCCCTTCTTATTTTTTGGTAAATGTCGTTGTGCTGCTTTTTGAATTCTTCAAAATCGAACACGACCGGAGCGGCCGGTTTTTCTTTTTGGCTAAAAAGATTGGTGGCCTCCCCTACCCTATTGTTGCGGCGGCTGGCCTGGGCGGTTTTGCTCTGTACGGTAAACGCAGGTTCGGGCGACTGGCCGATGACCTTTTCTTCTTCCAGCAATTTGCGAAATTGTGCCGCAGAGATGTTTTTGGCCCGCTCCCGGTTGATGCGTTCCATGTCTTTGAGGCGTTTTTTCCGGGCAATGACTTGCTCCATGAGTTGCGCGTACAAGTTGGGTTCTTCGAAGCGGCGGTTCTCTACCCAACCCATAAAGGCTTTCACCTTTTCCCGGTCGTTTTTCACGTTGGTTTTTTTCTCGAAAAATGCCAGCATAAACAGCACAAAGAAATCTTCATAACCTACCAGTTCACTGCCTTTCACCATGGGCAATACGGCATCCAATACGAAAGACATGCTCACCCCGTACTCGGTCAGGGTGTTGAAAGCCCGGCGCTGAGCCTCGGTCAGTTCTTCAATGCGTTTTTCCAGTTTGTTGGATGCTGCCGATTTTTTAGGGCTTTTGGGTTTGTCCGTTTTCAGGTATTTGGCAGCAAAACCGGCATCGTCTGCCAAGTCGTCTTTTTCGTTGATCACAATGCGTACGTCGGTGATGTTGCGGCCTTTTTTGATGAAATCGTAGTCGATATGGAGCCGGGTGTTCTCGTTGATCTCTTCCATGGCCACGTTGAGTACTTTGCGGCGGAAGTTGCGGAAGTCCGGGTATTTATCCGAAATGCCCAGGCGGCTTTTCAATTCCCGGATGCTTACTGCCAGCACATTGCGCCCATGCCGGATGTGCTCGTAATAATAGGATTTGCACATCTGGTAAATGCGAATGGAAAAGCCACTTTTCATTTTCGCCACCTCCAGGAATTCGAACCGGGTAAATTTTTCTTTCAACCCCAGCAAAAAGGGTTTCATCTGTGGGGAAAAACCAAACTCGACGCACAGTACGCCGTCTTCGTTGTATTTTGGAACAGCTCCGGCCACCCAGTTGATATGCCCCCGCAGCCGGACCCCGTCCACCGTAAAGTCGGTCGGAAAGGTGATTTTTTTATCGGTGATACTGTCCAGCAGCATGTCCAGGCGTTCGTAAAACGAGCCGTGCTTTTTGGTTTCGTCTGTTTTCAGGATGTACTCAATTTCCGAAACCGGTACAAGGTAGGTAGAAAAATCGCTGTCTTCCTGCTTGAGCAAGGTCGCCATATAAAGGATCAGCTTCTGCTCCCGGGGAGTCAGTTTGTACCGGGCATGCTGAATGAACTGGTTGGCGATCGCCGCTACTTGTTTGGTCTGTTCCACTTGCATCTGGTAAATTTTTCGGCAAAGTAATCTGATATGTGTACTTTGAAAATAGCTGCAGTACACTTTTTATCCACAAGCCCCCACAACAGGGACACACCAATAAAAAAAAGTGCTTTTATCCCGGAAATTGACCCCACAACAGGGACACAAACGGGCTGCATAAAGTGATCCGGGCGCTGTTTTTTGCCCGTATGTACCCTGCCCGGACTTCATTTGAACCTGCTTTTGCTGCTTTTTTACCGACCCCACAGCATGAACACCTCAAAACCCCCGTATTCATTGGGTTTCAAAAGGCGGGTACACATATGGTTCTGCACCGGCCGATTTTACGGACACAACGAGTACACATATCCAACATCTGGTTCAATAGATATAGTTTAAACAACTGATTATGTGTTAGTTACATGGTTTTATGGAGCGATCTTTACTTCCCACACCGGGGACACACATGGCGGACTGGCATCTTCCTGCGCCTCTTTAACCCGTCATATCGGGCCGATCTTTCCATATTTGAGGATGTTTGGGGTAAAATAAGGGGGAAATAAGTGTTTTTGTGGCAAAACCACCCACTTTGGGTACACATCCCACAAAAAGGACGCGGCTCTCCCACCTGATGGACGCGGGGGCAACACAACAGGTACCCTAAAATCCCACATCAGGGACACGAATCACCCACGACAGGGAAACGGGCTTCACACATCTGGGACACATATCACCCACGATATGTAACCCGGTCACCCCCAACAAGGACACAAACACCGTTATAAGTTGTTGATATTCAGCGATTTAAGCAACCTCTAATTAAAAACTAAAAAAAAGAATAAAAAATAACTCTTTAAATAAGTGAAGAGAAAAAGGTGTTTTTTCTTTTTTCTTTTTCCCTATAACAGCCTGCTGGCTGAGTTATGCTAAGGCCAAATTACCAGCGTTCATTGCTTTTTTTCCTAATTACGCCGAAGTGTGTCCACAGTGTGGGAGGATCTACAAAAAGCCTGGTGTGTCCCCGGTGTGGGTAATTCATAGAAGAGGCGGGTGTTGTTGCTGGCAGTTTTTCAGCAAGGCGGTGATGTGTGGCCATTATTACTGATTGCTAAACCCCGGCTGCCATCGGATATAAAACAATGTCAAACGAAAAAGCAGTTGTCGTTAATTCGTTATTTAACGAATTCATTAAATAGTGAATTTCTTTAATTGCTGCTTTTCTGTTTTTCGAAAATCAGTCATTGTGTAATATTGCGGCTGAGAGAAGAAATTGTTTTCGTTATTTCGTTAAATCTTTATTTCTTTATCCGGATCGGTGCTGTAAATGCACTTTTACCACAAACCCGCTAAAGTTATGTCCTTGGTCATTGGAGTTGTTTCACAAAAAGGAGGGGTCGGCAAGTCAACTGTATCCCGTTTGATTGCCTGTAATTATGCTGCCAGCGAGTGGCAGGTGAAAATTGCCGATATGGATCTGGCACAAGGCACCTGTACCAGTTGGAATCGTCGCCGGCTGCAAAACGGCACCGACCCCAGAGTTGCCGTTGAGCAATTCGTCAATGTACCGGATGCCCTGAAAATGGCCAGCCAGTACGACCTGATCGTTTTTGATGGTGCCCCCCACTCTACCCGGATGACGCTCGATATTGCCCAGGCCAGCGATCTGGTAATCCTTCCGACGGGTGTTTCCATCGACGACCTGGAACCTACCATCAAACTGGCCCACGAGTTGAAGAAAAACAAAGTGCCCGTGTCAAAAATTGCCCTGGCTTTTACCCGTGTCGGCAACAGCGACCTGGAAGTGGCCGAAGCTACGGAGTACGTCAATGCCAGCGGTTACCACCTGCTGGATGGGGTCATTCACGAAAAAACAGCCATCCGGCGGGCCAGCGATGAAGGCAAGTGCGCCACCGAGACGCCCTATAAATCCATCTCCGAAAAAGTAGATGTCCTGGTGCAGTCGATTGTAAACAGGGTGAGTGTTGTAAAGAAATAATTAAATAGCGATTTCGTTATTTCATTATTTCTTCTTTTCTTTACTGAAATATTCATTCGGACGGGTATTATTTCCGTCATTTAAAACATTTATCCTCATGGCAAAGATCGGCAAACCATCCTCCTCCAACCGCAAAGGCGCTCCGCCACCGGAGTTTGAAGCCAGTACCAACCTTAACCGCGCCCCCGACGATGACCTCAAACCACTCAACTTCAAAGTGAGTGCAGATTTTAAGCGGGATTTCAAGACCTACGCCACCGTGAATGACATCAGCATGGTGCAATTGCTCCAGGACTGCTTCGAATATTACAAACGAAGCCGGTAGTCTTTTTCCTTGTTTGTCGTTATTTCTTTATTTCGTTATTTAACGAAATGGAAGAGCAAAATCTCCTGCTTCGCCATACAGGAAAGGCAATGCTACAGCCACTCCGCTTATTTTCCTGACCAGTGAATAGTAGGGAGACTGAAACAGAAGGCCAGCATAGGAATCACTGACGCATCCGGAAGTGTACCTGACTGCGATTAAGGTCTCCGGCTGAATTGCACTGTCATCTCTTCCTTTCGTACACCAAAACCGGCTTTCCGCCGGTAACATTTCGGACAATGTCTGTTCACAGCCTTGATTTTCCTGTCTTTTGACATTTTAACGAAAACAACATTTAACGAAATAACGAAATAATAGCCGATCCTGCGCATCAGGTATGGCAGCCAACTCGACTGGCACCGGTACTTAAAATCAAACTACCCGCAAAAAGGAAAAATCCTTCCCCTACCCTGTTTCCATTTTGGAAATGCCCTGATTCGAATCTCACCGGACCGGGGAATTATAAAGAATTCGTTATTTACTTATTTAACGAAATAAGTAAATAACGATTTATGTACGCCTTTCCGGGTGGTTTGCCGGTTACGGCCAGACTGGCAGGTGTCCAGGTTCTCGTAAGGGGATTTTTAAGGCGATTTGAGCGACGTTCATGGGCGAAGTTTAACTTGACCACGAAAACAGGATATCAACCGCTCAAAACGCATTAAAATCAGTTGCTATATTTCGCCATTAATCGTGACGAAAACGTTATTTAACGAAATAACGAAATAATTGAGCCGTGCCGACCAGTTTTCGGGCCCGCCATATTTTTCCCGGAGAAAAAAAAGGATAGAACCAGGAACCGGTCAAGAGCGGGTCGTTGCCCTTTGGCAGGTACGGCGCCACCTCTCTTTTGCCGGTCTTTAAATCGTTATTTCGTTATTTCTTCCTTTCTGATCCCGGTCCACGGCATGACAAAATCCCGGTTATCGCAATAAGTGACTCCTTTTAACTGACCGTTCTCAAGTTAGCCGGACGAAAAGTAGGTTGAACGCCGGTCTTCCGTGACGAAGGCAAACCAGGTACTCC
>JBFIJS010000253.1:0-6260 GCA_041600595.1 Saprospiraceae bacterium
AACACTAAGGATTGTATCCGCCCTCGAGCCAAACACATACCTAAGCCGTTCCTTGGTACTGTCCGGCTCGATGGCGGATCACAATTCAGTTGAACGAAGCCGCCGTTGTTAGCAGACCCCCGGTTCAGGTTATGTAATTTGCTTAAACCCGCCTACCGGGCTTTGGCCCTTTGCGGAGCGGTGATTTAGGGTACAAGATAAGTCAAACCAACAGAAAAAGCATTTCATATTACTGGATTTGTTAACTGCTTCACCATACGGAGGGAGATGTTCCTGTTGGAGGGCATAGGCTTTCCAGGGCTGCCTACGGCAATACCATCACAGGGGGTTCAGTCTGCGGAGGGATGTGGACCAGTATGGGCGCCGGGGGGCTTCTGCCAGCACTAGGCTGCCGGGGGACGTAGCCGATAAATTGCAGGGTCTTCGACTGACAGTACGGGCAGGCCTCCGGGTCCAGCCCTGTCAGTTGCTCCAGCCGTTGCTGCCAGGGGATGTGCAGTCCCGCAGGCGGTGTAAAACCCAGGTGCTGCTGCAAGCTTTTAAGTTTCGTGCGGCGGTTGCGGGTGGCAAGAAAACCGTAGTAGCGGATGCGCTGAAAACCCCGTGGCAGCACATGCATCAGGAAACGGCGAAGGAACTCCATTACATCCAGCGTAAGCGTCTGGACCACGGGTAGTCCGTTGCTGTCCTTTTTTCGGTAATTTTTATAGTAAAAACTGACCTTCCCATCCTCCAGGGCAGCAATACGGCGGTTGGAGATGGCGATGCGGTGGGTGTAACGGCTGAGGTAGTTAATGATCTGTTCCGGTCCGCCGAAAGGGCGTTTGGCATAGACGACCCAGTTTTTGCGGTGGAGTTTTCGGAAAAGCCTGCGCAGTTCTGTGATTTCCCCCAGCGGTTTGGCCTGGCCGAAAAACTGTAACTGGTTGTTTTCAAAAGCCCCGGTGAGCAGTGCCATGAATTTTCCCCTGAAAACAGGCGACAGTACTTTTTTGACCGGCACGAAGAAGTTTTTTTTACGGGTAGGCTTCCACCGGCCCTTCGCCGTGATGCCACCGGCAGGTACGATGCAGTGTAAGTGGGGGTGAAGGCTGAGATTGGAACCCCAGGTGTGCAGCACGGCGATCATGCCCGGCTGTGCGCCCAGCCATTTTTGGTCTTGTCCCAATTGGCGCATTGTCTGCCAGACGGCCCGGAACAGCAGGTTATACAGCAGCCGGTCGTTGGACAACACCAGTGGGTTCAGCTCGTGTGGCAGGGTGAACACCAGGTGAAGGTATTGCACAGGCAAGAGTTCGGCCTTGCGTTTTTCCACCCATTTCTCTTTTTCAAAAGCCTGGCACTGGGGGCAGTGGCGGTTGCCGCAGCTGTTGTACCACACCTTCACCGTACCGCAGGAAGTGCAGACGCTGGCATGGCCGCCCAGGGCCGCCGTGCGGCAATTGGCCACCGCCGAGAGCACTTTGAGGTGCAGGGGCGGCGGACGGAAACGCTCAACGTAGGCCTGCCGGTGAGTGCGCACGATGTGTCCCAGGGTCGGGCTCATGCGTCCGCAGGCTTGTCCATCGGGTGCTCGATGCCGCTGAAACCGCCGGGGCTGAGGTGCAGGTAACGGGCCGTGGTGCTCAGGTGCGCATGACCGAGCAGAAACTGCACCCTGGTCACGTCCACCCCGTCTTCGATCAGGTGCGTGGCAAAACAGTGGCGCAACTGGTGTACCCCGCCCCGTTTGCGCACGCCCGCCCGGCCCTTGGCCTGCGCATAGACCACCTGGGCCGTGCGGATGCTAAGATGTTCATGGGGATTGTAGCCCGTAAAAAGCCACCGGCCCGGCGGACGGTACAGCCGCCAGTAGTGCCGCAATTGATCGAGCATCACGGCCGAAAGAAGGGTGTAGCGGTCCTTATGGCCTTTTCCTTGCCGGATGCGGATGAGCATGTGCCGGGAATCGATGTCCTCCGCCTGCAGGCAGACCGCTTCGCTCACCCGCAGCCCGCCGCAGTAGATGAGCATGAGCAGGGTGCGGTGTTTAACGTTGTCCAGGGCATCGAAAATGCGCTGCACCTCTTGCCGGGACAGTACCACGGGCAGGGTTTTCGAGCGTTTGGGCCGTGGCAGTTCCACGCCGTTCCAGGTTTTTTCCAAAATCTTGACGAACAGGAGTTTGAGGGCGGAGTAAGCAGCATTGAGCGTGCTTTTGGAAAGTCCCCGTTCCGTCACCAGATGGTGAAGGTAGGTTTTGACGTGATGAGTACTCAGCTTCGAGGGGCAACAGCCAAAATGAAGTGCAAAAGACTGAAGGTGTTGGAGGTAGGACCGCTGGGTGTAGGGTGAATACCCCTTCAGGGTCATGTATTCGATAGTTCGTTGTCTCAGTGGCGTCATCAGAACACTGTTTTGGTGAAGGTGTAGGTTGATCTTACCAAAACTCTTTGCTTTTTAACGCCTTGTCAATCAATGAACTGTAAGTATTGTGACGGGATGTGAGCTACCGCTTTAGCGGTTTTGTTCAACAAAGGAGTCTCCGAAACCCATTTCGTACACCCCTCCTATGAACGCAGACCAAAACTAACACATCTTTTACATTTCGACAAGTGTAAATCTGCTTTTTTCAAGCACTTACGGTTTCGTATAAAATGTACTCTAATAAGTGGCTCGAATGTGTACTGCTGATTAGGCCAATTCTCTATCCTGGTTTCGTATATAATGTATACTTATAATTAAGTCTTATCATCAAAAATCGATATCGTCTAGAGGGCTTCGAGTTTCCCTAAGGCGTTTTTTCGAAACATGAAGATAGATTTGGGTTGTTTTGATAGAACTATGCCCCATGGTTTTCCGCACAAAATCAAGGTCGGTTCCTGCCTCAATCATGTGCGTGGCGAAAGAATGCCGCAATGCGTGTGTACCCAGTCGCTTATCTATTTTGGCTTTGGCCATACTATTCTTGAAGATGAGTTGCACACTGCGCTCGGAATATGGTTCCCCGTTTTCACCTTCAAAAAGCCAGAAACTGGGTTTCCAAAGAGTACAGTATTCTTTAAGTAAGTTAATGCATTTTGCCGAGAGCAACGTGTACCGGTCCTTGTTCCCTTTGCCGCTTTCCACCAGTACGTACTTTTCTTCTATATCAACATCGGTAGTGCGCAACCGCACCACTTCACCCACTCGCAAGCCACTTCCGTACATGATGGCCAGAATGCATTTGTGTTTCAGGTTGTCAGTAACATGCAGGAGTTTCTTCACCTCTTTTTTGGTCAGTATCTTGGGGAGGGGCTTGTCTTTTTCAGGACGTGCTACGAGTCTCATTTTTTCTGGCTTTTCCAGCACCCGCACATAAAAAGCAGTGAGTGAACTATATAATTGGTTTTGGGTATTCTTGGCTATCTTATCCTCCGTGATGCGTTTGAAAAAGTAATCTCTGATTTGTTTGTCCGTAATTTGGCTCGGAAGGAACTCATCATAGTAGGAAATAAACCGGATAAAATGATTCCGGTACCCTTTGACCGTACTGTAACTTTTTCGTTCCAGGGTCAGTTGTTTTTCTAATGCTGCTACGGCCTTTTTCTGTTTAGTATCCAACCTGTCAAATAAAGTATTTGGTGCCGACTGTGTCTTCTTTACGGCTGTTGGAAGGAATATCCTTTCTGGTATCTCGCTGGAGGGCTGAAAAGCCAACCGCAATTGCTTTCCTGCGATCAATTCTAACAGCTCTAAGGATTCTTTCGAATAAGGAACCTTCCAGTATTTGGGTTCATGCTCCCAGAACCTTCCCCTGATGGCCTTTATTTTTTCGAGCCACTCCTTTTTATGATAAGGTACAAATGCAGCCAGCCACTTTTCATTGAGCTGTTGAACGATGAGATGGTCGCCTGCCAGAATGCTTTTTTCAATCCCATCCACCACAGTAGTTTGGTAAATAGGTTGAGTATCCTTTTCTATTTCGTCATTTGGCTGTAAGTGGCGTTTCTGCGTCTCTTGAGTAGCAGTCGTTGTTATAGTTGAAGACACCGGCGTTTTCCAATTCTTCGGGGTATAGGTGTTCGGAAGATTGGAAGGTAGTTTGAATGTAAAATGTACTTGATCCCCATACCATTCCCTCAGGCTTTCAACAACTTTCTTTACCATCGGCAAACTCCAATACTTTCCCTCCATGTTCCACGCCCGGCCCGGTATGGTCTTTATCTTTTCGACCCAATCCTTCCGCTGCCAGGGCACGTACGCCTTCATGCGTTGATCATTTTCTTTTTCCAGGCGTATTTGTTCATCAGGGGGCGTTTTTTCCTGCACGGGTGCACTGTTGGGCTTTTTATTTTTTTCTTTTTGGGAAAACAGGACGGGCACCTCCACGTCGAACAGTTCTTTCAATTCCCGGAACGCCTCCGCTGTGTACGGCACATACCAGCAGCCGTGCGTTTTACTCCATTTCCGGCCTGTTATCTGGCGAATCAGGTTTTTACTTTCCAGGTTATTGGCGATGTCCACCTTGATATGTGTAGCGCCCCGGTGGTCGAGCGGCGAAAGGGTTGCGTGTGGTTTGCCCATAGTACAGTTTTTTTATCCGGTCAAATCTAAAAAAAAATGCAGAACCCCGGCCACCCCAGGATTCTGCATTAATCTTTTATCATTAGTCATTTATCATTAACCAGTAACAACTGGTTGGCCAATCCATATTACTTTTGGTCACCTTTCCCTGCTCGATTCCACACAGGCTTTATTCTTTTTCTAAATTATTTTCAATCCAATATTTGATTTCGTCGAAGTTCAATTTTCCTTCCGCAATCTTTATTACAAATTCATATTTCTCCTTTTCCGAAGCTTCAATATCTAATTTCGATTTGAGTAAAATTAACCGCATTAAAATATATCCTGTTCTTTTATTACCATCTGAGAATGGATGGTTCTTTACTATGCTTTCAATTATTGCCGCTGCTTTATCTATCGGGTGAGGATACAATTCTTGCCTGTCAAATGTCGCATTTGGTCTTTGAATAGCGGATTCAAGGAGATCCATATCCCTGACACCATAACCTCCTCCGAATTTATCAATGGCTAACTCATGAATGATCAGCGCCTCTTTAAGCGTTATCATTGTGCCAATTTTTTAAGCAAATCAGCATCTTCTTCAAAAATTTTCTTCACCAAACTTGCTGTTTCTACATTTTCTACTGTTGTTTTTTCAACTTGGCGCAAATACTCAAGAATTGCCTTCAGCTGATTTTCAGGAAGTTTCAAAATTATTTGATTTATCTCAGTTCTTATTTGACTTTCCATATCTAAAAGTTTACGTCAAATCTACGGTTTTTTCGGTTACTTTTTCTTTGTTATCTGCTTGTGTGGAACGGTTGCAACAACTGGTTTTTTTTTAACAGGTCAAATCTAAAAAAAATGCAGAACCCCGGCTACCCCAAGATTCTGCATTTTTCATTCATTCATTCATTCACTCATTCACTCATTCACTCATTCACTCATTCACTCATTAAGAACGCAACGCCTCCACCTCTTCCACCGTTTTCGGGATCGGCTTGCCGAGTATGCGGTGGCCATCGTCGGTGATCAGTACATTGTCCTCAATGCGGATACCGCCGAAGGAGTACCAGTCTTCGAGTGCCTCGTAGTTGATGAAGTCGGTAAATTTTTTCTCTGCTTCCCAGAGGGCGATCAGTTCGGGGATAAAATAGAGGCCCGGCTCCACCGTCAGTACAAAGCCCGGTTCGAGCTCCCGGCCCAGGCGGAGGTAAGCGGTGCCAAAGAGTTTGCTGCGTTTGACGGTGTCGGAGTAGCCGACCAGGTCTTCGCCGAGGTCTTCCATATCGTGCACATCGAGGCCGATCATGTGACCGAGGCCGTGGGGAAAAAACAGGGCATGGGCACCCAGTTCGACGGCTTCGTCGATGTCGCCCATCATCAGGCCGAGGTCTTTCAGGCCATTGGCCATGATGCGGGCCGCCTCCAGGTGCACGTCCTGGTAGGGCAGGCCGGGTTTCAGCATATTGATACATTCCACTTCGGCTTGCAGCACGAGGTTGTAGATGTCTTTTTGCCGGTCGGTAAATTTTTTGGAAACGGGTACCGTCCGGGTGATGTCGCCGGCGTAGAAGTTGCGGTTTTCCGCACCGAAATCGCCGAGTACCAGTTGGCCCTCTTTGAGGATGTTGCTGTGGTCGTGGTTGTGCAACACCTGCCCGTTTTTACTGAGGATGATGGGGTAGGAGGTGCCGTTGCCCATGCCCGTGGCAATGCCCTGGGCGATGGCGGCG
>JBFIJS010000254.1:0-6259 GCA_041600595.1 Saprospiraceae bacterium
AAGTTGCTGACGTCTTCTCAGGATGATGTCACTACGCTGGCGGGCTTGTGCCAGGAGGCTGATCTGGGCTTCGACAATTGGTCCAATGCCACCCGGTTTTTTCAGTCGAACCTGCACCCGAAAGTCATTGAATATTATGACCAGGCCGTTTTTGGAAAATCAGACCGGGAGGTATTTTTCGTAGCCATTGCCGCCCGACGAGAAGAGGAGGTGGTGGCCGTTTTAAAAACCTGGGAAATCATAACTTTACGGCCATTCAAGGACCTGGATTGGTTGTATTAACCAGTCCCCATCATTTTGCAACCATTGGAAAACGCACCGAAAAAAAAATATGTATCTAAGGCAGATGCTCTTTTAAAGCTACAGCGTTACTGTGCCTATCAGGACCGTTGCCACCAGGAGGTGCGGGGCAAATTATTAGACCTCGGTATCTACGGTGACGATCTGGAAGAAATCATTGTGGATCTGATCCAGGAAAATTTTCTCAATGAAGAAAGGTACGCCCGCAGCTTTGCCCGCGGGAAATTCCGGATAAAAAAATGGGGCCGCAACCGAATCCGGCAAGAACTAAAAATGCGGAACATATCCAGTTATTGCCTGCGGAAAGCCATGACCGAAATTGAAGATGGTGAATATTGGGATACCCTGATGGCCGTTTTACAAAAAAAAGATAGTCAGCTAAAAGAAGATGACAGCTATAAACGAAAAAATAAACTGGCGCTTTACGGCATTTCACGTGGGTTTGAAAGCAAAATCGTCTGGGAGGCTATTCACGAAATGGAGGAAAATAAAAAAGGCGGCCAGGTATCCTGACCGCCTTTTCTGGCACCGGGAAGGTTCTGCCATTATTGGTTATCTCCGAGGAGTTTATTCTCCGCTTTAATCTCGTTGAAACGGTTTAGTCCGCATTCCAAAAATTCAGCATACTCCTGGACGTCGGGAGTGTAAGGAACGGGTTGGTTCAGCATAGTGCCGTCCGGAGAAAGAAGCACGTAGAAAGGTTGAGAATTGATATTAAAGTTTTCCGTTTGTAAAATCTGCCAGCGGTGGCCGGTATACTTCAACTTCCTTGTTTTCCCATTTTTTAACTGAACGGTCACTTGCTCCTCTTCCGGGAGTTCTATTTTTTCATCCACGTAAAGAGAAATCAGGACATAATCCTCATCGAGCAATTTATACACAGGCTGTTTTGGCCAGATGGTCTCTTCCATTTTCCGGCAGTTTACGCAAGCGTGCCCCGTAAAATCTATCATCACTGGTTTTCCAACCTTTTTGGCGTAACTCATTCCTTCTTCAAAATCTTTGAAGCAGCTAAGGTTTTGTGGACAGTCGCAAGGGTAAAACCAGCTGTAGCAAACCGGTGGGGCCAACCCGCTTAAGAGGGTCAGAGGCTGCAACGAGCCGGCCTTGTCGTCGTACCGGAAACCGGTCAGCAAATAAATGGCAAATGCAAAAGACAGGGCCCCCAATATTGCCCGCGGTACCGGGACTTTTTTCAGCGGGGAGTCATGAGGAAAACGAATTTTTCCAAACAGATAAACCCCGAGCAGGACGAAAATGATGATCCACAAGGCAAGGAACGGTTCAATTTTCAATAGTCCCCAATGTTTGACCAGGTCGGCGTTGGAGAGAAACTTCAGGGCCAGTGCCAGCTCGAGAAAACCCAAAACGACTTTTACGGTGGTCATCCAACCCCCTGATTTGGGTAAGGTATTCAACCAACTGGGAAAAGCAGCAAAAAGGCCAAAGGGCAGCGCCAGGGCAAACCCAAAGCCAGCCATCCCGGCCGTTAGTAACATCGCCGGCTCACCACCCGTTGAGGAGGAAAGCGTCCCTGCCAGCAACGACCCGAGAATCGGCCCCGTGCAGGAAAACGAAACCAACGCCAAAGTCAGCGCCATAAAGAAAATCCCGATAGCACCGCCAATACCTTCTGCTGAACTCGACTTGTTGAGCCAACTGCTCGGCAACGTGAGTTCGTAATAGCCAAAAAAGGAAAAAGCAAAAAAGATGAAAATGACAAAGAAGAAAATATTCAACCAGATATTGGTCGATATTTCATTCAGGATATCCGGGTTTAGCGAGTCCAGCAAATGGAATGGTGCGCTGAGCAGCAAGTAAACCAAAAGGATGTAAAAGCCATACATGAAGGCATTAAAAAGACCTTTACTCTTATTGTCGGCACCTTTGGTAAAGAAGCTTACCGTCAGTGGGATCATTGGCCAGACGCAGGGGGTCAGCAATGCCAGCAGCCCTCCGATCACCCCTAAAAGAAAGGTTCCCCAAAGGCTGTTGTCTTTTACCCGGTGTGTTTTGCCGCAGGCAACGGCCTCTGCAGTGTTGATCTCTATCGACCCGACATTGATGGTCGGTACAACGGCGGCGTCATTGATAGCTTCGTCGCCAACCAAAACGGTTGAATTGCCGATGGTCACTTTAAACGGGACTTCTGCAGGCGGCAAACATCTGGAGTCATCGCAGGTCATAAAGTACACCAGGCCGTTCACGGGTTGGTCAGCATCAGTTACTTTTATTTTTTGAGAAAACGTCACACGCTCTTTGTACTTAGTGACGTCCATCTGGAAAACCTTGTCAAATCCGGAGACTTTGTGCTCGCTGATTTCTTCTGCTTTACCCAAAACTTCCACATTGGGGTTTTCCTCAAACTCGACGGAGGTGGGCTCCGGGCCATCTTCTCCTTCAATGAACTGAGAATAAATGTACCATCCTTTGTCGATATTGGCCGTAAGGGCGAGGATGTGGGTGCCGTCCGCCTGAGGTTGCAGATCGAGTGACCATTTGACGGGGTCTAAAAGTCCGTCGTCGGTGTCCTCTTCATTTAGCAGGGAATTTTCAGAGCTCTCCTGTCCAGGTTTTTCTACGATCTGATTGGCTACCATTCCGGTTTCTACCATGCCCGGCTGGGCGCTTTTTGTCCCGGCTGCTTTATCGGTGAGGTTGACCTGAAAAGAAAAGTCAACTTCTGCCGGTGGCAGGCAACGGGAGTCATCGCAAGTCATGAACTCAAGAAAACCTGTGATGGGTTTTCCTTCTTTCACTTTCACTCTTTGTGTGAACGTGGCTTTCTTGTAGAATTTAATCAACTCCATGTCGAAGACCTTATCGTGTACGGTCTTTCTGTTCTCTGGAGATTCCTCTACTTTGCCAACCCTGGTGTAATGAGTTTCCTTGTCCTCAAAGTAGAATGCCGTCGGCACGGGACCGTCTTCTCCATCGAGAAACTGGGAATAGATCGTCCAGCCATTATCAATTTTGGCTGTGAAGATGAGGTCAAATTCATTGTCGCCAACCTGCTTCGACTGGAAGTCCCAGTGTACAGGCTCCAATATTTGTCCATTTACCCATTGGGGAAATGTAAAGAGGGCTATCATTAGCAATGTGGCAGAAATGAATACTTTTTTCATGTCGAATTATTTTTGAATCGGCCCTGAATAACGTCCGATTATATTGGATAGGGTTTATAATAATTACAAACAATGGCAACTGCTGCTGACTGGCCGCCAAAAAATGTTTGCAAAGCTAAAATCTTAAAACTATATAAAGAAAGGCAGGCAGCTGTAGATTGGTCAAGAGGCAAACTTTGCTACCTGAATGGCTCAAGGGGGCAACCAACCCCAAGCCTGGCATCGATAAAAAAAAACAGGCTCAGGGCTGGGGAAAACTTATTGCAGGTTGAACTTTGCTTCGATCTCCTTTGGTGGCAGACAGCGGTTTTTGTCGCAGGTCATAAATTCCACGTATACAGAGAAGCTCACTGGTTCGGCTACTTTTACCCGTTGTGTAAACGTTGGGCGGCCGCTGTACTTGATCACATTCATGTCAAATATTTCATCGTAGCCCTCGTGCTTATCGCCTTCCTCTGCCGTTTTACCTACCAGGGAAAACTTCGGGCTGTCATCCCAGGAGAAGGTAGTAGGGATCGGGCCTTCATCAGATTCCAGGTTTTGGGAGTAGATGTACCAGCCGTCGGTGATGTTGGCCGTAAAGATCAGGTCGTATTCACCATCGGCTACTTTTTTGGATTCGTAAGACCATTTGACTGGGTTGAGCTGTGCAAAAACGGCACTCGTAGCAAAGAGTGCCAGGGCAAAGAGCATTACTTTTTTCATGAAGTACAATGATTAGTTTTAGAGTGAAGATCATTCGGTTGGGTATTATCCAACATGGCGGCCTTCACCAAAGTTTTGAATTTCAATGGGATGTGCAAAAATAATGCGCCAAAGCCCTTTACAGCAATGGCGCATATCATTTATAATATTTCTTTAACGGTGTCTCTGAATAAATGTTGGAGAATTCGTGGGAGGGACGCTCCGGCCCATCAGGCGACCGGCATTAAAACCATCCGGCACCTAGATTTCTGAATGGCCAGGGAATACCGGCGATCAGTACCAGCAGAGCGATCAGGAAATAGGTGAAAGCTGTTTTGAATTTCTTATTTTCTTCCACTGCCTTTTTCGACTTGGTATAACCAAGTGTTATCAGAACGATTGCTAGGATCATCATGACGCTGTGTTCCATGGTGAAAAACCTTTCAATGGGGTTTTTCATGTCCAGGCCAGATAGATTTACTTTCGGACTGATAAAAAACAGCACCAGCCCCAGCAGAAACTGTACATGCGCTGAAATCATGGTAAACAAGTTCAACTTCCGGTCACCCTCCGTAAAAGGTGCATTAGAACGCCATTTTATCAGTGCTTTGAAAATGGCTGCGATCAGTAGTAATAAGACCACCCAGCGGAGTCCTGAGTGGGCATGGACAAGCATATTCATAATTAAAAGGGTTTAGGTTGTGTAAGTATTAGCTGTCAGACATACTGCCAGGCAGTTAATTCCTTAAAGCGGCACAAGTTAGGAAAGTATATGAGCTTTCATAAAAACAAGAAGGGTGGATTTTGTGATCCACCCCTCTTGTTTTACCGGCTGACTGGCTATCTGGCTGAGCCATCATGCCGGTGGCTCGGTCACGCCCACCTTTGGCACGCCATTATCGGCTGCGGCGGATTCTCCAACGGGGCGTATGCCGATCAGTTTTTCAACGTCTGATTTGAGCAGCACTTCTTTTTCCAGCAGGCGTTGTGCCAGCAGTTCCAACTCGTGCCGTTTTTCCCGCAACAGTTTTTTGGCCCGTTCAAATTGGGAGTTGACCAGGTTGCGGACTTCTGCGTCAATCATGCTGGCGGTTTCGTCCGAGTAGGGCTTTTGGAAACTGTCGTTTTGCATGCCATAAAAAGAAACCTGTCCTACTTTTTCATTCATACCAAAAACAGCCACCATACTGTAAGCCATTTTTGTCACCTGATCGAGGTCGCTTTGGGCACCCGTGGAGACTTTTCCAAATACAATTTCTTCCGCAGCCCGGCCGCCGAAGGTCATGCACATGCGATCTTGCAGTTGCTCGGTACGGGTGATGTACTCTTCTTTGGGTAAATATTGGGCATAGCCCAGCGTACCGATGCCGCGGGGAACAATGGTAACTTTTACCAGCGGCGAGGCGTGCTCTAAAAACCATCCGCAGATGGCGTGGCCCGCTTCGTGATAGGCAATGATTTCTTTTTCTTCCGGGGAAATGAGCTTATTCTTTTTCTCCAATCCACCGATGACCCGGTCGAGGGCATGATTGAAATCGTCCATGTCAACCTCTGCTTTGTCACGGCGGGCAGCAACCAGAGCTGCTTCGTTACACACATTGGCAATTTCCGCTCCGGCAAACCCCGGCGTCATTTCTGCCAGCACAGAAGGTTTGATTTCGTCCGATATTTTAATGTTTTTCAGGTGCGTCAGGAATATAGCTTCCCTTCCCTTCAAATCGGGGCGGTCGATGCCAATTTGGCGATCAAAACGGCCCGGGCGCATCAACGCAGAGTCAAGCACATCCGGGCGGTTGGTGGCGGCCATAAGAATAACTCCCTTGTCAGTCGGGAAGCCGTCCATTTCTACCAATAACTGGTTCAGGGTGTTTTCACGCTCGTCGTTGCCACCCTGAATGCCGCCGCGCCCCCGGGCACGTCCGATGGCATCGATTTCATCTATGAAAACAATACAAGGTGCTTTTTCTCTGGCCTGGCGGAAGAGGTCTCTTACCCGGGATGCTCCTACTCCCACGAACATTTCGACAAAATCGGAACCGGAAATAGAGAAGAACGGAACACCGGCTTCCCCGGCTACTGCCTTGGCCAGCAGGGTTTTACCAGTGCCGGGAGGGCCTATCAATAAAACCCCCTTGGGGATTTTGCCTCCG
>JBFIJS010000255.1:0-6258 GCA_041600595.1 Saprospiraceae bacterium
GGGAAGAATCTGCCCCTGGCACAAGGCCCAATTCCGGGGAGCAAAATTGCCGGCAAACATGCGGACTTCCGCTAAGTAATCCATATTTAATTTTTTTTGCAGAACGGCTATTCCAATCAGGGGAGATTAAAATCAGCTGTTCGGTTATTTGAAAAATGTATCAGTTATTCATTTGGTAGCTGTCTTTGTTTTACAATTGTGCAGACAGCTAAAATTTATTGATCGTGAATTCAATAGAGCATTTTGGTCTTTTGAGCTTTTAGGAAAACTCCGCTGAAAACAGCGTATGTGCTGGTTGGCAAAAATCTTTCATCGCCGCCCTTTGTCAGGGAAACAGGTTTTTTGGTTGTTGAATGATATCTTTAATCCGCCTGCTCTCTGCTGGAAAACAGTGTTGTCATAAAAGTATGGTGCAGCCTTTCTTTTAAGGCTCTCTGGCCGCTTTTGAATTCAGCATCATAACCGGCACTCAATGTTGGTGCAGGTTTCGACAAAATCCTTGCGTGGGTTTTAGTTGGAGTTCCAGGGTTGCTTGGAGTTCCAAATCCTTTGCAACCAAAAATAGCAATACGGTCAGACATTCAAAGAGAGGCCCGCGTGAACAAGCTTCACTGGTTTAATCGTGACACAATCGGACATTATGATGCAGAGAATTTGATTGTCGAAGAAGGTTGTTTTCATTGGTTGAACCATCATGCTTATGTTTTCAAAAATCAATTTAAAGCCAGGCAAATGTTTTGTGAAATCATCAATGTTTGCCGGGGTAGTCTGAATAGGGTAGGTGTCTTAGGCAGAATAATGTTTTATGATTCCTGCAGTTTTGAGTGCTTAAACGGCCATTTAGTGTGCAAGTTATAGATTTATTTGGTTTTTTTTTAAAAAGGGATGATTAAAAAAAATCAGTATTAAAATTATACTGGTAAATGAAAATCGTTGAAAGGTACAGCTCACTCAACTGTTGTTACGACCAGTAATTATTTCCCATTCCGTTCGCCGGATACGGTAAACTTCGCATGGATGGCCTTTAAACAGGGTGCTTTTCCAGTAGCTCATTCCCGTTCTTGCTGCCACGGCCAATGATTTTTGATTTTCCCGGTGAATCATAGAGATCAGGGTCTCGGCGATCTCGTTTTCAAAGCAAAAATCCCGACAGGAAGAAGCGGCCTCGGTTGCCAATCCCTGTCCCCAATACTCCGGCAACAAATAATAACATACCTCCCACTTGGGGATGCCATCCACAAATTGCCAGAGAAGACCACTTTGACCTACCAATTTGCCAGTATTTTTAAGCTCTAAAGCATAGAGGCCCAATTGTGACATGTCGTACCGCCGAAGCTGGTTTTTAATCCATTCTTCTGCCGGTTTTTCTGATTGACCGACCAACGGAAGATACCGGGTTGCGGCGGGGTCGGCGAAAAAAACCTGTAAAGGGGATATGTCAGCGGTAGTCAGGCATCGAAAGCGCAGGCGATCTGTAGAGTGTTGGTCAAGTAGCATAGATTCTGTCGGATTCCATTTTTGGCAAAGGTATATTTTCCGATCGTTAGTACAACCTAATTTGGCCTTCACTTTTACCGGGCAACCACCCGGGGGCGCAATGAAGTATTGAACCGAGGCCGTTGACCAGAAATATGATGGAGGTGATGTCGATTCAATGCAATATCTTTAGCAAGAGATATTCACTTTGCGGAAATTTTGCAGTTTGCGGTAAGTTTATGTTGTTAGAAACAGAATTGACTTGATCTCACACTCACTATTTAACGTGTATGGTAAGACTTTTACCGACATCTAATTTTAGGTGAAGTTTTTGCTATGGTCTAAACGGCTGAAAACAGAACCTTTTCGTAAAAAACCTAATTTGTATCATACTCACCTTCGGAATCCATTATTTTTCAATATAAAACCAGAACTAATCCCTGGATAAACTTTAACACGACAGAACCTGCATACTTCATTATTTTTATTATCAGAATTGTAAGTTCGGTTAAATGTCGTGATCGATGACTTTTTGACCAACTGATTTTTACTTTCAATACCTAAAGCTTATTTTTGAATCTTGAATGAAATAATCGAGTTCTTATTATAAATCCATCAACCAAGTTTAAACACACCTACCCGTCCATTCCCAAACTTCCGTTACAAATTAATATAAGCACATACAGGTTGAAGATGCCCGGATACTCACTCAACTACTTTTATTGAAATCTTCTCGAAAACTATACGTGCATCAAACCAGATAAATAATGGCCTGTCTAACCGGCAGGTAAGTAGTCCTGCATTGTAGTCAATCGGATGTAACCCAGTCAAAATAAAATGCAACAATTTATGATACTGTTAAATGATACCATGTGTTGATTAAGGTTTTACATATCTGGTTAATACAATTGTGATATGCAAACAGAAAAATTTTACAAGTAATCATTTAACAAAATCAAAATAAAACCAATAGAAATGATTTCAGTCAATTACACCAAATGGACAAAATTTACGATTGTCGGCCTGTTTCTCACGTTTATATGCCTTGCGGAATCGACGGCTCAATTCACAGAGGATTTTGAAGATGAAACCGCAGGTACAATGACCTTTTCAGGGGATGGGGTGACTTTTCAAACGACCTCTCCGATGGCTGTGGGTAATTTTACCAATGGCGGTAGCGGCGGATTTGGAGACCATCAGTTTCTTGAAGCCAGTACCAGTGGTGCTGCTGGGGCCAGTGCCGGAGAAATTCAGATGCAGACGGCATCAAGGGTTTTCCGTATACACAGTATGTATATATGGCTGTCAGCCAATGCTGGTAATAATACCACTAATGGAACCTTTACACTGTTAGGAACGGTGCACGGAGGCGGTACTGTCAGCCAGGTCATAACCATCACAAATGTTAGCCCTGACGATTATGAATTCGTTTCTCTTTCCGGGACCGCTCTTGATGGAGTGGACCTCAACAAAGTTGAAGTACTCTTAAGTGCTGGGATTAATTACATCGCTATCGATGATTTTGAGTTCACACAATCCGATCCCAACGTCGCTAATGTTTCGATCAATGACGTGACGATGGCGGAAGGTAACTCAGGTAACACCGCTTTCAATTTTACAGTCACCAGAACCACCAACACCACTGACTTCAGTGTGACTGCCACTACTGCCAACGGCTCCGCAATTGCCGGGGTTGATTATACTGCCGTATCAACTACTGTCAATTTTGTGACAGGTGGGGCCCTAACCCAAACGGTCACAGTCAATGTTTCCGGCGATATTGATCCCGAACCCGACGAAACTTTCTTTGTCAACTTATCAAACCCTACCAATGGCGCTGTGATCACCGACCCACAAGGATTAGGGACCATCTTAGATGACGATACGATTTGCGAGGATTTTGAAAATGAGACTGGAACTACCTTCTCTGAATCGGGTGCCAGCTTCCAGTCCACTGGTTCGCTGGCAGTAGCTATGTGTGGTGGTTGTGGAAGCAGTGGAAACTATTATCTGGAAGCCTCGGCATCGGGAACGGTTGGTGAAATTCAACTTACCACTGCCGGTAAAGTCTTTCAATTATTACGAATCTACGCTTATTTATCCAATAATGGTGGCAGCAGCACCACCAACGGTGACTTAACGTTTGTCGGAACCAAACCTGATATGACCACGGTATCCCATACCTTTAATGTGGTCCATCCTGGCTCCAATTATGCGCTGTTGGATTTTACGACGACACCATTATTTGGCCATCAATTCACTAAAGTTGAAGTCACTTTGGGTGCCGGGTTAAACTACCTGGCGTTGGATGATTTTTGCTTCGGCCTTTTCGACGACAACTCCGTGCTGGTATCCATCAATAACGTTTCTCAAAATGAAGGAAACAGCGGCACTACAAATTTTACCTTCACTGTTTCCAGAAGTAACAATTCTACGACTTTCAGTGTGGATGTGCAGTCAGCGGTGGGTGGTCCTTTTCCGGCAACACCGGGTGTTGACTACACGGCTTTTCCCCTGACTACCCTTAGTTTTCCCAGCGGAGGAGCGTTATCACAAACTGTTACCGTGTTAGTAAATGGTGATGCAGACTCTGAAGTTTCGGAAACGTTTGTCATGAACCTTTCCAACCCTACCAACGGAGCTATTATCGCCGCCGGTCAGGGCCTCGGAACGATCCTGGACGATGACACCATTTGCGAGACTTTTGAGGATGAAGGTGCTGCCGGCCTGACTGCTTTCTCGGAAGGTGGCGTTAATTTTACTACAACGAATCAATTATTGACTGGCTTTTTCGCTGGCGGTGGCGGTGGTAGCGGTGGTTCTGATTATTATTTGGAAACTTCTATAAATAATGTGCCTCATTCCGGCCCTGTTGGGTTTATTAATGTGACAGGCCCGTCCGGATCAAGTATTAAGTTGCTGAGAATGGATATTTGGCTTTCAAATGATGGTGATCCAAATACGGCAGAATTGAGTACTGTTCGTTTTATTGGAACGAAAAAGACAGGAGGAACGGAAACGGTGGACATTACCACTACCAATGCCAGTAACTGGACCCAAAACATCAGCTTTGCCGGCACTGCATTCGACGGCGTGGCTCTGATCGCTATCGAGGTTGTCCTGACCGGGAGTAGCAATTACTTTGCATTAGACAATATGTGTTTTGAAATAGCCTCTGAAGCTGAACTTGATATCCGCAACGCTGCTGACGACGCAGATATTTTAGACGGTTCGACGGTGATTTCTACAGCTTTAGGAACTGATTTTGGAAATGTTTGTGTAGCGGGTGGTACTGCCAGTAACACTTTCCGGGCGGAGAACAATGGTGGATCAACCCTTACATTCGGTGCTGATGCGCTTGCCATCAGTAATACCACTGACTTTAGTATTACCACTGATTTGCCAAATAATGGAACGTTGGCACCGGGTGGCGTCCAGACCTTCACGATCCAGTTCGATCCAGCATCAGCTGGTACCAAGTCCTGCACGGTAACCATCCGCAGCGATGATGCGGACGAAGATCCTTATACTTTTGCGATAGAGGGGGTAGGAGATGAAAGTCCTACTACCGCTGCTGCCGGCCCCGACCAAACGAACTGCGACAACGGTTCTTTCACCCTGGCGGGAAATACACCGACGGTTGGAACGGGTTCCTGGTCGGTTGTATCCGGCACCGCTACAATCACCACACCTACCAGTCCGACTTCGGGCGTTACGGGTGTTCCTGCGGGTTCTTCCGCCACATTGCGTTGGACGATCAATCCGGGAAACTCCTGCCCCAATTCAACCGATGATGTGATACTGACCAATGACGCTGCCGCTACCGCTGCTGCCGGCACCGACCAAACCAACTGTGACAATAGTTCTTTCACCCTGGCTGGAAATACGCCGACAGTTGGAACGGGTTCCTGGTCGGTTGTATCCGGCACCGCCACTATCACCACACCGACTAGTCCGACATCAGGTGTAACGGGGGTTCCTGCAGGCACTTCGGCCAAATTGCGTTGGACGATTGATCCGGGTAATTCCTGCCCGAACTCAACCGATGATGTGACTCTGACCAACGATGCCCCGGCGACCACAGCTGCTGCTGGTGCTGACCAAACTAACTGCGACAACGGTTCTTTCACCCTGGCGGGAAATACGCCGACGGTCGGAACGGGTTCCTGGTCGGTTGTATCCGGCACCGCTACAATCACCACACCTACCAGTCCGACTTCGGGCGTTACGGGTGTTCCTGCGGGTTCTTCCGCCACATTGCGTTGGACGATTGATCCGGGCAATTCCTGCCCGAACTCAACCGACGATGTGATACTGACCAACGATGCCCCGGCGACTGTTGCCAATGCTGGTCCGGATCAAACGATGATCTGTAACGGAGATGAAGCTACTATGGCGGCCAACACGGCTGTAACCGGCACTGGTATGTGGACAGAAGTTACCTCCTTCGGAGTAACCATTGATTCACCAACGGATCCGTCTACCACTGTCAGCGGACTTCCGGACAATAGCGTGGTAACTTTACGCTGGACGATCACTAACGGGACTTGTTCGTCTTCGGACGATGTTAGTCTGACAACGATCACCTGTTGCGAGCTGGTCGTCACCTGTCCACCCTCATCTTTGGGTGTGATCCCATGCGGCGGTACCATTCCACCGGCTGCCACCGACGAGGCAACTTTCGAGGCGCTCGGCGCTCCGGCCGACATTGATGATAATTACTGCGGTACCCTGAACATCAGCTCATCAGATGTCTACAACCCGCCGAATAATATCTGCGGA
>JBFIJS010000256.1:0-6248 GCA_041600595.1 Saprospiraceae bacterium
ATGATGTATTTGCCTTTGGCCAGCCTCAATGCGATATTATTAGTAATGTTTAACCCCTTATTTTTTTGATAAATTACATCAATGACCGGGTTTAGGTCATAGGGTTCAATGATTTCTTTACTCCCATCGGTTGACCCATCGTCAATGATGAGTAATTCAAAATCCTGGAAAGTCTGGTGCAATACACTTTCGATGGCCTGCTTGATGTAGCGGCCGTAATTATAATTAGTGATATATACTGTTAGAAGTGGATTTTTCATTATTCATTGTTATTTATCAAAAGGGATACCTACCAGAGTGAGTCCATCCGAAAAACGTGCTTCGTCGATAAATTGCTGTAATTCCATCTGTAATTCGCCGGTGTTGACCAGTGCATTATAGTCGCCGGTGCTGTTACCAATTTGCATCAGGGTTTCGTAAATGTCCATGCCATAATACCAGGCGGCGACTGGCTTGAACTGATGAAGGTAATACATTTCTGCTGCAGATGCATCCGTAAACAACATAATGTGGCCCATCGGGTCAATATGCCTGATGATCGTTTCCGGGTTCAGGCGTTGTGCTGCTGAACTCAAAGAGTCCCATCTTGGCAGTTTGGAAATGATCATGCCCGCATCACTTTTTGAAACGACCTGATAGGCTGCATCCACGATGCGGCCAGGGTTTGGAGTGTGTTCCAAAAGTCCCCAAAAAGTGACAATGTCATAGCCTTCATAGTCTTTGGCGGCTTCGATAAAATCGCGGCCGTCCATCTCGAATCCCCAGATTTCTTTGGCAAAATCGCGGCTGGACTGGCTTAATTCAATGCCATCGGCAACCATGCCGGCCCGTCGGCAGGCTTCGACGAAATGGCCGGCGCCAGAGCCCACATCCAGTATTTTCTTAGGTTTCCGTCCGTACTGTTTTTCAAAGACTTCGATTGTCCAGTTGACCCACGGAACGGCAATGGCGTTCAATCTTGACTCCGCTGATTTTTTATCCGTATAGGTGGCGGCATACGTCACGTTGTTCAGGTAAAAATCATGGATGGTCTTTTTAGTCGGACGGTTTTTTACATACACATGCCCGGTGTCGGGGGTTTGGACATATTTAGCACCATATATATTGGCGATCTCTTTTGTTTCTTCGGTTGCAACCCCTGTAATGGGGCATTCGGAGACGTACTCATTGTCACCGGCATATAGCTCTTTCCTGGACTTATTGTAGTAGTCAACCTGGCTCTTTATGCTTTCGACTATATTTTTTTTGAGGCTCAATAAATTAGTCTTTTTACCTAAATAAAGATCCACGGGAAATTCCTCCATGGTGCCGTCATTTTTTCGGATCCATACCTCTTTGCTTCTTTCTCCGTCGATTGCCAGGGGGCTTTGTTTATACCATTTCATTTTTTAAATTATTTTATGTGAAACTTGTTTTTCTTGCCGGGTGCCGTATCCTGAGTCAGGAGGAGAAAAAATGCCACTCCAGGCGTTCGTGCATTTTTAAATCTCTATTGGCTCTCTTTCCGATCAACTCATAAAACTGTCTGGCATCGATGCCGTGATTCGGTCGGAGGGTTGTCAGGTGTTTTTCCTCGATGATTGTACCCGCTTTTATATCCATTTTTGGATAAACGGCCCTTCTGAAAGTCTGTGGATGGTCACCTTCCACAGGCAGCGGTCGTTTCAGCGGGTGTCCCTTTAGTGCCTCAATCTGCTTTATATCTTTGATTAATTGTTGTACTTCGTCACGGGTCAGGGATACCTTGTGATCCCGGAATTCTTTCCCCTCCCGGCTATCCGTAAAATGGAATTCCAGTATTTGAGCCCCCATTGCGACAGCAATCTCTAATGCTTTGCTCCCCTCGCTGTGATCGGAGTATCCAACAGGTAAACCGGTGACAGCATGGATCGTTTGCATGACGGCAAGATTAGCATCTTCAAAAGGAATGGGGTACATCGAGGTACATTGTAAGACCGACAGGTAATTGGGATCGAAGTAGAGAGGATCAACGGACTGGATGAAATCGACTGTTTCCACAACTTCTGCCAGGGTGGCCAATCCCGTGGAAAGAATGATCGGCTTTTTCTTACGGGCAATTGCTTTTAAAACCGGGTAGGCTGTTAAGTCGCCGGAGCCTATCTTGTAAATGGGCATGTATTCGTCAATCCAGTCCAGGTAGTCGATGTCCCAAACTGAGGCCATGAAGCCGACTCCGGCTGACCGACACATTTTTGCTAATTCAATATACTTTTCCCGGGAGAGCTCGAATTTTTTGAAGTGCTGATTTCGGACAGGGCTTTCCAGCCTGGAAACCAACGTGTCGCCGGAGTATAACTGATATTTGATAAAATCTACATCCGACTCAATGGCCAACTGTGTCAATCTTTTAGCATACTCAAAATCGCCCTCGTGGTTACCCCCTATCTCTGCTAAAAGTAAAGGTCCATGCTTTCCTTTCCAATTCGTATTCATGTTTTACTTTTTGTATCGCTGCGCTAAATTGGTTAAAATCACAACGGTAGTATTCATCTCCCAGTGCTTTTACGATGCGTTGTGCCAGGAGATAGTGTTTTTCTTCGTCAATGGCTAAATGTAGTCCGGTAAGTTCAGGGTTTTCGGTGTTGAACAGGTAGTACCTGTTTCCCACGTCCGGGTGTTCATATAAATATAAAGTGACGTGTTCTTTGTAATCATCGTTTGCCTGGATGGCCGGTTGAATTTTCTCGTAAAAAGAAGTTCTTAATATTTCCGCACTCATTCCAATGGGAAAGGTTCGGTCTTTGACATTGGTGATAAAGTCATAGTCCCCGGTGCGGCAAATCTGCAGCATGTTGGCATACATGCCCATGTTTATGAAAGGAGCATCCCCGTTGATGCGTGTGACAAAATCAAAACCATTGGCCTTGGCTGCCGCCAAAAACCTGCCCGCCACATTTTTGAGGTCACCCCTGAATATATTGATATCGTGCTCTTCGCAGTATTCTTCAATAATATCATCAGAGGCCTCGGTGGAAGTCGTGACAAAAACGGTCTCTTTCGGAACCACTGTGAGGAGCTTGTCATAAATGTGTTGCAAGATAGGCTTGTCGCCTAAGGGACGAAGTATTTTTCCGGGCAATCTGGACGAGCTATACCGACACAGCAGGCAGGTTCCTATTTTCATTTTCTTTCACTGATTTTTTTGGCAGGAATCCCGCCGACAATAGAATAAGGTTCAACATTGTCTTTAACTAAGGCGCCGGCCGCAATTACGGCCCCATCGCCAATGGTCACGCCTTTGAGTATTTTGGCGCCTGTGCCGATCCAGACATCATTCCCTACGGATATCGGAGCGGTTTGGTTGGGCTGGAGGTTGATTTTTTCTGACCGGTCGATGCTGTGGTCGCTGTCTACCAGGTAGACAAACGGGGCGATCAGACAGTCTGATCCAATTTCGATGTGTTCGGAAGCGAATAAAAAGGAGTGATAACCAAATGTGGTTCGGTCCCCGATGCGTACGATAGCCCGTTCGTTGCAGGCACAAATCCTTGCACCGGCTTTGATCACCATGGCTTCGCCGAGGGATATGTTTTGCGGGTAGCGCATAATGTGAACGTCTTTTTCAAAAAAGATGCCTTTCCCGCAATACCTGAGCCTTCTTTTATGGTGCCAATACCTGAGATGAGTGGCTATCGTCCACTTCAAATGCTTGGAAAGTTGTTTATTTGGCATCGCTTAATTTTTAAAACCGGCAAATGTATCAACATTAGATATAATCTGCTATACGCTACATTTGCCGCCGGATGATTTAAAGCCTTGCAGGAAAAATTGTAATCCGGTTTCAGGGCTTGCCGTTTTTTTGAGGACTATCCGGACAATGGCGCTGTCAGCCTGCGTTTTTCCGTTCTCCAACAAACTGAATCGATATGGGCGTTATTCAGCGTCAGAGCATAAAACAAAGCATTGTCAATTATTTGGCGGTCGGGGTAGGGGCCATCAGCACCGTTTTTATTTACCCTTTGGAAAAAGAACTGTACGGGCTGGCCCGGTTTATCATTGATACCTCGCTGATGATTGCACCGTTCATCCTGATGGGGTTTAGTGCAGTGACGATTCGTTTTTTTCCTCAGTTTAGAGACGAAGAGAGAGGGCACCGGGGGTTTCTGTTTTTTTTAGTGCTGGCCGTAGTAGCGGGTAGTTTCTTGTATGCGCTTTTGGCCTTTCTGTTTAGAGAGCAATTTTATGGACTTTATGAAGGCAAGTCCCCACTGTTTCAGCAATTTCTGATTTACCTGATTCCGATGGCTATCCTGATTGCCTTCCAGCAATTGTTTTTCAATTACAGTTCCAACTTCCAGCGAATTGCCATTCCGGCTGTTTTTCAAAACCTGATAAAGCTTAGTTTGCCAGCACTCATTCTCTTATATGTCTGGCAAACAATCAATACCAGCCAGGTAGTCAATGGTATCTTGATCAGCTATGTTATTGCCCTTGCGGGACTGGTCTTGTATGTTAAATGGTTGGGTCAGTTGAAGTTGAAGCCTGATTTTAGCCTGCTAACCAGACACCGGTTGCAGGAAATCAGAAGTTTTGCGGTGTATAGCCTCTTTGGGAGCATTGGCAGTGTGCTGGCCTTTCATATCGATTCGTTCATGGTCTCGACGGAGCTGGATTTCCAAAGTAACGGGGCGTATAATATATCCGTTTTTATCGCCAATGCGATTGCCATCCCGACGGTCGCGGTCGGGCAGATTTCCGGGCCGATCATTACGGCGTCGCTACAAGCAAATGATTTGGCACACGTAAAGAAGCTGTATCAGGGTAGCTCCATCAATTTATTAATAGTTGGATTATTATTTTTCGTTGGTATTATGGCCTCGGTGGAAGATTTGTTTTCCCTGATGCCAAAAAGTGATGAGTTGCAGGGTGGGTTGACGATCGTGTTTATGATAGGCATGGCCAAAATTATAGACATGGGAACCAGTATCAATAATCAGATTATTGGCTTCTCTAAATATTACCGGTTCAATTTCTACGCAATCATCCTATTAGCGGTTTTTAATGTAAGTGCCAATTTAATTTTGATACCTAAGTATCAAATTATTGGTGCCGCTGCCGCCACTTTATTGTCTTTGTCTTTATATAATTTATTAAAACTGATTTTTATCAAATGGCGGTTCGGGATGCAACCCTTCACCATAAAAACCATCTGGATATGCCTGATCGCCGGTGTGTCTTATTTTGTCACCAGTTTAATTCCCGATACAGGAATAAACTGGTTAAATATTATCATAAAATCATTAATAATAGGCGTCGTATATTTAGCTGCGGTTTTATACTTTAATATATCTCAGGAGTTTAAAGACTTTTTAATTAATTTGATGCAGCGCATTAAAACTATTTTACATTCTGGTACTTAATCGTATAACAGCGATTGGCTGTTCGTGTGGCAATCCCGGCTGGCTTTCAAGGCTAAGCGGAGTTGCAAGGTCGATTCATGCTGATCTTATTTAACGAAATAATGAACAGAATTTAAGTCAAAAGAACTTAAAATCTGTAGCCGTAATCCCCGTTTCTTATCTGTTTCCGGGAATTGTTTTTTGAAAAATGTTATGAGCCAGACAGTCAGTTGGCGAAAGAATCAGCCAATTATCTGATACATATTGCCCGGAGAATTTCACTGCTGTAATACTGTTTGTGATTTTTTTAATTGAGGTCATATTTACGAAAAGCCAGTCCGTCCCTCGACCATATTTTTCCGCATTCGAAAAAAACTCCTATCTGCCCATTTTGCATGACTAACAAGTCGGAATTGCCACTGTACCCTTTGAATGCTAACTGGAATTCTTTCCAGGATTCGCCGTTGTCAAAACTCCGTTGAATGGTCAAATCTTCTCGTCCGTACAAATGGCGGGGGTTGGCAAAAAGCGCTACGAATTTCCCTTTTTTATCCACATAGCTATCAAGACTTGCCTGGCAAAATGGCCCCCATAATTGTTTGTCTAAAAATTGGTCCTGCAGGGTGAGGCCTCCGTCGTAGCTATAGGCAACGCTGCGGGCACGTATGGTATGCGACCGTTTTGTCATATTGAGCATCAGTACCCCGTTGTCCAGTTCTGCGACCTCACATTCACTGGTCGCCGTTTCGGGGGTGATGCCACCAATTTGCCAGTTCAATCCGCCATCGTCAGAATAGATCAGATGCGAGCGGAATTCCGTTTCCCCGTTTACCAGCGTCGTGAAGTAGCAGGCAGCGATCATGCGGTTTTTATATTTTGGGCTTTTCA
>JBFIJS010000257.1:0-6246 GCA_041600595.1 Saprospiraceae bacterium
CCAGGGTGGAGCAGGGAATGCCCTATTTTGAAAAATTCAGGAAAAAATATCCTGCCGTAGAAGATCTGGCCCGGGCACCGGAAGATGAGGTAATGAAAATGTGGGAGGGGCTTGGGTATTATTCCCGGGCAAGGAATTTACACGCAGCAGCCAAATACATCGCGAACCAATTAGACGGTGTTTTCCCAAAAGAATATGATGGAATAAGGGCTTTGAAAGGAGTCGGGCCTTATACGGCAGCTGCCATTGCTTCCTTTGCATTTGATCTTCCCTACGCAGTTGTCGACGGCAATGTGTACCGGGTGTTATCCCGTTTTTTTGGCATCGATGAACCTATAGACACAACCGCAGGTAAAAAGCGGTTCGCTCAATTGGCGCAGTCACTTTTAGATCCGAACCGGGCCGGGGATTACAACCAGGCTATCATGGATTTTGGGGCAACGCAATGCACGCCGGCCAACCCTGCTTGCGGGGAGTGTCCTCTGCGGCCTGAATGCACGGCCTCGCGTAGTAAGTTGACTGATAAACTGCCGGTTAAAGCAAAGAAGTTGCAGCGCCGGCAGCGGTTTTTCAATTATCTTTTGCTAAATCACGAAGAATGTATATATATCAGAAAAAGGACCGCAAAGGATATTTGGCAAAACCTCTATGAGTTTCCGCTGATCGAAACGGAAATCCTGGTGGAGGAGGAGCAGCTCTTGCACCTGCAAAAGCAATGGAAAGAATGGACCCGGGGAACCGATGCTAAAATCGAACGTGTATCGGGTCCGGTCAAGCAAGACTTGACTCACCAACGTATCATTGCCCGGTTTTGGGAGGTAACCCTGACCGAAAAAATCTCCGGACGGGAAGACCGCGGCTGGCAGGTCGTAAGACGTGAAAACATCAGGGATTACGCATTTCCAAAGGTAATTGATATGTACCTTCAGCAAAAATTTATAACTTTAAGGCTCTTTTAAAGCTCTCTTTTCACGAAGAAAGCTCTGAGAAAACTTTATTCACTTTTAAATTCAAAACGCTATGGTCAATCAAGTCATCTTAATTGGAAATTTGGGAAAAGACCCTGAAGTCCGCAGGCTCGAAAGTGGTGCAACTGTCGCCAAGTTCAGTCTCGCTACCAACGAAACCTACAAGGACAAAGAAGGCAACAGGCAGACCCTCACCGAGTGGCACAACATTGTGGTGTGGAGATCGCTGGCCGAGATCGCCGAGAAGTACCTGAAGAAAGGAAGCCTTATCTACCTGGAAGGCAAAATCACTTACCGCGAATACACCGATAAAGAAACCAACCAGAAAAAATATTTCACTGAAATTGTCGCCAACAACTTCGAGATGCTCGATCGGCGGGAAGGTGGCAACCGGGAAGGGTACTTCCCCGGCGAAGAAAATGCACCTGCCAGCAGCGCGCCCAAATCGACGGCCTCCATGGCCACTGCGGAGAGCGCGTCAGATAGTAGCGAAAGTGTAACGGATGATTTGCCTTTCTGAAACGAAATACGAAAATGACAAACGGGCCGTTTTATCCAAGATGGCCCGTTTGTTATTTCTAACCAGACCTTGCTCACCAAATTTAATATGAGATTTCTTTTTGTGTTTTTATTTGTCAGTGTATGGCTCGCCAGTTGCGACGAGCCTGTCTTTACCCCGAAACCAAGGGGATACCCCAAGGTGGTTTACCCCGCTAAAGCTTACCAGTCATTTGACGAAAATTATTGTCATTTTACATTTGAATACCCAACCTACGGGATCGTCGAAAAAGACACTTCTTTTTTTGACGAAAAACCAGCCGACCCTTGCTGGTTCAATATTTATTTTCCCGATTTCAATTGCCGGCTGCACTGCAGTTACTCTCCGATAGAAAACCAGGCCTCCATTGATGAACTAAAGAGAGATGCTTTCAAGATGACGGAGTGGCACAACAAAAAAGCGACTTACATTGAAGATCGCCCGTTTCGAAAATCAAATAATGTGCAAGGTATTCTTTTTGAAGTCGAAGGGCCGGTGGCCTCGCAGGTTCAGTTCCTGTTGACGGACACCCTGGAGCAAGAGCACTTCCTCAGGTGTGCTTTGTATTTCAACACCCAGGCTCGTCCCGACTCACTGGCTCCGATTTATGAGTTCCTGAGGGCAGATGTCGATCGAATGATAGAGAGCTTTTCCTGGAACGAGAAATGATGCCCGTCTAAACAGACAGTTAGCTTGCTGCCCACCCTTTATCTTCATCAATAAAGTGCTGTTCTGTCCCTGCTGGTCTTCCATTTTTATTTAGCAATGGTAAGTCGGGGTCGTACCAGTACTATTATTTCCTTGCTCGGCTTTCTGTTGAGCCGGTTGGTGAACGCTGCCGAAATAACAACTTTTACAATCTCCATTTTTTCCTCAACTGCTTCCGGACAGTTTGCAAACCCTGTTTCCCACACAAAGACCCAAGCGATAAGGTCAATTTTATCTCATAACGTAATTTTACGTTAAAAAACTAAATAAATAGTTGTGTGACGAAAAAATCTTACATAGCTTTGTCCTGCCGGGATGGAAACGGGGTCTTCCGTAACCTCCACATTCTAATAAAATCAATAAATTCATGACACAACTAACTAAAGCAGAAGAAGAAATCATGCACATCATCTGGCGGTTGGGGCGCTGTATTGTTAGTGATATTTTGAAAGAAATAAAAGCTGACAGCGGCAGCAAACCGCCGCATAGCACCATTTCATCGATTGTTCGCATCCTGGAGGGCAAGGGCTTTCTCGATCACAAAGCGTACGGCCGGACGTACGAGTATTTTCCCATCATTTCAAAAGAGGATTACACGAAAACGACCCTGAATAAACTGGTGTCCAATTACTTTGAAGGCTCCATGAGCAACCTGGTCTCTTTCCTGGTCAAACAGGAGGACATTGACATGGATGAATTGTCGGATATGATCGAAAAGATGAAGGATTGAAGCTGGCCGGTTGCACCCTGACCGGCGGGCAAGGAAGAGGTGCACGTTGGCCAGTTTTGCAAAACCGCGGCCGATGCTCCAAACCAATAAACTTTGACTGACAAACTTGTAAAGAATGCTGCCATATCTACTTAAAGTGTCCCTTTGCTGGGCATTATTTTATTTGCTCTATCACCTTTGGCTCGGTCAGGAGACCTTTTTTAAAATCAACCGCTGGTACCTGTTGGGGACTACCCTGCTGGGACTGATTATTCCGGCTATTGATTTTCAGGAAATTTTCCCCATACATGAAGAGCCGACGATCGTGCATTTTATGCAACCCATCACCCTCGGCGTAGAACAGTTGGAGGCGGTTATTGTGACGGCTGCAGCGGAAGAACCGGGGCTGGGTTGGCAGGACATTTTACTGACTTTATATTGTCTGGGGGCGTTGATTGCATTGCTGAGGTTTGGATATGGATTGCGCAAAATAAATAGCCTGTACCAGGCTGGCGAAAAATCGAAGATGGACAAGTATTTCTTTGTTCACACCCCTGTCCATCACCTGCCTTTTTCCTTTTTTAAAAACTTGTTTTGGAGCAAACACTTTGTCGTAGAGGAAGAAGACCGCCTCAATATCCTCCTCCACGAAGAAGCACATATTTTCCAAAAACACAGTTTAGATGTTCTGTTTTTTGAGATAATGGGCGTCCTGTTTTGGTGCAACCCGTTTATCTATTTATATAAAAAAGCTATTAAAACTACCCACGAGTACCTGGCCGATGATTACGTGGTGGCACATGTCAACCGTAAAAAATATGGGCGGCTCTTGCTGCGACAATCGCAGTCGGCAGTGCCGGTCGCCTTGGCCAATTCTTTTTTTTCTACACAATTAAAAAATCGTATTGTTATGATGACTAAAACCAGATCTACAAAAATGGCCTCGTTGAAATACCTGGCCGGACTGCCACTGCTGGCGCTCCTTTTTCTGGCGTTTTCTTTTGAACAAAAAATGCCCGAATTACAGGATCGTACACATCCTGTTTACAAATCCAAATCAATGGCTGACAGCCTGCCCGGTGAGCAGGTTTTTCAGGTAGCCGATGAAATGCCCGTTTTTCCCGGCTGCGCCGAAATAACCGACCCGGCTGCGCGGCAGAAATGCTCCGATCAAAAACTTCTGGAATTTGTCTTCTCCAACCTGAAATATCCGGAGGAGGCCAGGAAAGAAGGCATAAGTGGAATGGTGGTGGCATCGTTTGTAATCGAAAAAGACGGTAGCATTTCCAACGCAAAAACGATCCGCAGCATCGGTGGAGGCTGCGATGAAGAAACGATCCGGGTCGTTAATGCCATGCCTAAATGGACACCCGGGAAGCAAGATGGTAAGAGCGTCCGGGTGGAGTACAAATTGCCCGTTCGCTTTGCGTTGGAATCCGATCCTTCAAAACTGAAGATGGATGACGGTCAGCCGGTGGACCTGGCAGAAGAAAAGGTGTTTGAGAAGGTGGACGAAATGCCCCGCTATCCCGGTTGTGAGGAAATGACTAATGCGGAGAAACGAGAAAAATGTGCTCAGCAAAAAATGCTTGAATTCATTTACACCCATCTTAAATACCCAAAAGAAGCACAGGAAAAGGGTATTGAAGGCACCTCCGTGGTTAAATTTATCATCGAAAAAGACGGCAGCATCGCCGATGCGGAAATTGTCCGTTCGATTGGTGGCGAGTGCGATGAGGAGGTATTGAAATCTGTTTACATGATGCCAAAATGGATACCGGGCAAGCAGGACGGCAAGCCCGTACGAACCCAATTTTTTCTACCCGTGAAGTTCAAACTTGATTCCTCCTCTACAGGCGATGACACCCACCGGGAGCAAAAGGCCGATTTACAGAACCACCAGCCCCGTTTTGCAGCCTGTGACGAAATGCCAACCCTGGTTGAGAAAGAAAAATGCGCCCAGCGGGAATTGTTTTTCTACATCAACGACATTATGGATTACTCAAAAACAAAAAACCCGGATAAAAAAGAAGGGAAGATATTAGTTACATTCACCGTCAATGCGGACGGTGTGGTAGAAGATGTTGTACTGAAAAATAGCATTGGTGCTACGGATTTTGAACAGGAATTATTGATGGTAGTCAGCTCCATGCCCAAATGGGTGCCCGGTGAAAAAGATGGTAAGGCCGTTGCTATGCAAGTAGAATTGCCAGTGCAACTGGCGCCACAAAATATTGATCCGGACGATGTTTCAATTTTCGAAGTCTTCCCCAACCCCAGCAATATAAATGGATTTACCCTAAAATTTAAAGCAAAAGCAGGCCCGGTAAGTTTGATGGTCGTCGACGTTGCTACTGGTCGAGAGCTGGTTCGCAGGTCATTCGATACCTACGAAGGTGGTCTGCAAGAGGCTATATTCGACGGACTGTTTGAGGAAAAGATGGCGCGTGGAAGCGTGATCGTGAGCTTAATGGATAAGGGAGGAAAAGCCTTAAAGAGCGCTAAGGTGTTGATTCAATAATCGTTTGTATTGCTGACCAAACGTAACCGACTATAAACCACCCCGGATTTTACTTATTGAAATCGGGGGTGGTTTCTCTTTCAAACATGTCTATCCCGGATTGCCCTATCCCAAAATTCAACCAAACCTACCGCACCTCCACGTCAATGCCCATTCTTTTCATCAGCAGTGTCGCATTAAAGCTTTGACTCACCCCTTTTTTGAGTTTGTAATCGAAATCCAACTCGCCATTTTTGACGGCTACTTCCATGCAGAGATTTTCGATAGCCCCATTGGCAGTTGCTTCGAGGCTGCCCAGTTCCAGATCGTGAGTAGCGATAAGCCCCCCGCCTCTCAGGTGTATGAGTTGTTGGATCAGCGCTTTGGAGCCGGTATGACGGTCAACGGAATTAGTCCCTTTCAAAATTTCATCTAATAAAAAGAAAACAGGGGTGTTGGTGCTGCCGGCCTCTCCCGCCTTTTTGACTGCTTCGATGATCACTTTCAGGCGCTTTAATTCTGCGTAGAAAGAGGAAGTGCTTTCGTGCAGGGCATCCACCGTTCGCATGCTGCTGTAAACCTCCATGGGTGGGAGCGTCAATTTTTCTGCACAGACGGGGCTGCCTGTTTGCGCCAGCACGATGTTGAGGCCAACGGTACGGAGAAAGGTACTCTTGCCGGCCATGTTCGAACCCGTTACCAACTTGATGTGACCGCGGATGGGCATCGAAAGGTCGTTGCAGACGCGGTCATTAGCCCGAATCAGCGGATGGCCCAGCCCTTTAGCTTCCAGCTGGGAGGGTTCATGGACGGATGGCATCAC
>JBFIJS010000258.1:0-6246 GCA_041600595.1 Saprospiraceae bacterium
CTATCTCTGCTTTAGCAGGAAACGAAAAAAGATCCTTTAGTTTTTGGATGAAACCTGCTATTGGATTTTTCTCGGCCACCAGGCCTCTTTTTACATTTGGATCTAACAATAGTTGTCAAGAGTTCTCCTTTGCTGGTTTAAATGTTTTTGAAAAATTCCGGGTACAACTTTGGGCATGCGATTATGACGTTGTTTTAGCTGGAAGCTCATCTGGTTGGCATCACTTTGTGATGCAATATGATGGTGCAAATGTTACATTATATTACGATGGAGTGCAGGTGTTAAATGTTACCCGAGCAATTAATACCACTTTGACAAATATATTAATCGGAGAAAGGCCATCCGCTTATTTAAAAGGATGGGTGGATGATTTCAAGGTATATTCTGATACCTTGTCAGCAAATGAAATAATGCAACTTTATCAGGAAACCTCTCCTGTTGCTTATGCCTATACACAGACCTGCTTTGTGGACAGCGTTGGGGTTGATACAGTGATTTTGGCCGGGGCCAATCAGTACGATTGTGATTCGGTAATTGTGGAGGTCACTTCTTTGCAAAGTCCGGTGAGTAGCGATGACATAGTGCTGTACCTGCCTTTTGATGGGGGTGCGGACGATCGGAGCGGGTGGGAGCATGATGGAGTGGTTTATGGTGCGACTTTGACTGAAAATCGGTTTGGGTTAGTTGATGCTGCCTACAATTTCGATGGGATTGATGATTACATTGAGATCAGTAACCCTTATTATCAATTTGAAAATGAAATTACGGTCTCATGGTGGGTAAAGGTGAATAGTTTTCAAATTGGATCAGGGATTTCCCAATCGTCCCTGAATGTGGACAACATGAATACGAATGTCTGGATCATGCATGGACTTCCTGATCTTACCCTTGGTTGGTATGTAAACAATAATGGTACATGGAGAGTGGTCAATACCCCAGCCCTATCGTCTGGGTGGCATCATATTGTCGGAGTTGCAAATGCCGATAGCACTACACTTTATTTAGATGGGAATTATGTAGGAAGCACCCAAGGTATTACAGCGGGAATGGTGAAAAACTCAAATTCAGTTATTCATTTGGGTAAAGATTCAAGGTTTTCGACGGATCGTTGGATGAATGGTAAGATAGGGGATGTAAAAATATTCCGCCGTTCATTATCAGAAATGGAAATAGTACAGCTCTATTACGAAACCGCCCCCCTCCCCAATACCATTCTTTCTTCTATAGATACCCTCCTCGATTTCGGCATCCTCATTCCCGGAAATACCGACACCCTGACTGCCATCATCCAAAACCACACCTGCGACACCATTACCATTACAGGCTTATCCACCACCCAATCGGTGTTCACGGCATTATCGGCGACTCCGTTTATTGTGCCCCCCTTTGGGACTGCTTTTACATCTGTGTCATTTTCGCCCGACAGTTCATTGCTGTATGTTGGGCAGTTGGTGGCCGAGTCAGCAGAGGACACCCTTTTTGTGGACTTGCAAGGTACTGGCTGCATTGCCGCACCCATGTTGAGTTACACCGGTTCGGGAGCCCTCTGTACGGGGCAGTCCATGACCCTGACCACAGATCTGGGCATACCGGTCACCTGGAGCACGGGCGTTGTCGATGATACGGTAACGGTTTCCACCCCCGGCTGGTACTACGGTATTTATTCCAACCAAAATGGCTGCATTCTTTATACCGATAGTTTGGAAGTGACCCAGGTGCCCGATGCGGAATTACAGGTAAACGGTGCAACGACCCTTTGTACCGGCGACCAGGTTGAACTCACGGTTATCAACGCCAGTTCGGCGGATTGGTCAACGGGGGCAAGTGGTTTGAGCATCACGGTACAGCCGGCAGATACCACGTTTTACAGCGTAACGGCTTCCAATGCGGAGGGCTGCAGCTATACCGACGGTGTGACCATCAACGTCATCAGCCCGACCCCGCCGGGCCAGGTCGGCAATATGGTGCCTGTCAACGGGGCGGTGGAACAGCCGACCAACCCCGTGTTATCCTGGCTGCCTGCGGCCAATGCTTCCACCTACGATCTTTACCTCTGGCCATCTGCTGGTTCGAAACCTGTTTCCCCTAGTTATCCCAATCTGCAACAGATCATCTTCAATGTTTCAGGGCTGTCCACTGGAACGGAATACAGCTGGCAAGTGCACAGTAAAAACTCTTGTTTTGAAACTACGGGGCCACTCCAAACTTTTACCACTAAACTTTTACCAGACGTAATTGTGCAAAATGTGCAGGTGCCGGCCAGTGCTTTTTCCGGTACTTCCATTACCATCAGTTGGGAAGTGAAAAACAATGGCGCTGGTGGAACAGGCAGTGCAAGTTGGGTAGATAATGTTTATTTATCGGAAGACAATTATCTCCATGGTGGGGGTGTAGATCCCCTGGTCGCTAGCAAGACAAATGTCAGTGCGTTGCTGTCAGGCGAATCTTATTCCAATACGGCCACTTTCACTCTACCACAAGGCATTTCCGGCAGTTATTTCATATTCGTTTATTCCGATGCTGCAAATGCTCTATTAGAATCAGACAATCTGAACAATTATAACCAGTTCGGTGAATACCTGCCCGTTTCACTAACGCCACCACCTGACTTGAAAGTGACTACGACCATTACACCCAGCAATTCTTTTTCTGGTCAAAAGGTTGCCGTTCAGTTTACGGTTAAAAACAATGGGACAGGTTCGACTTTAGTGGGTAATTGGACGGACCGCGTCCGTTTCTCGCAGGATAGCATACTAAGCAATAATGATGTCACGCTTAAAACCTTTACTCATTCAGGTATCCTGATGGCCGGGGATCAGTACACGGTTACCGATAGTGTAACTATCCCCCAAAATATTTTAGGCACCTGGCATTTCTTTTTTGAAACGGATATCGGAAATACGGTCTACGAGTTTGTTTTTGAAAACAACAATGTAAAAATCAGCAGCCCCCTCAATGTCTTCCTGACCCCAACTGCCGATTTGCATGTGACCGGGTTTACACATCCCGCTTCCATATCCAACAATCAGCCAATGCCCATCACCTGGACGGTCCACAATGAAGGAGCAGGGCCGTCAAACGCAGTCAGTTGGAAAGACAAGGTTTACCTCTCGCAAGACGCCCTGCTGAACACATCTACAGACTTGTTGATTACGACGGGTACTTTTAGCGGCACCTTGCCAGTGGATTCGCAATACACTTTTTCCAAATTGCCCCTGACTCCTACTGCTCTAAATGGTACGTATCAATATTTTATCGTTACCGATCAGGAAAACCAACAATTTGAATTGGACGAGAACGATAATACGGCCGGGCCTTACGCTGTTCAGATCTTGTCTCCCGACTTAACGGTGACAGATCTCACCTACCCGGATACAGCCCAATCAGGTCAAAGCATTGCAGTCTCCTGGCAGGATAAAAACTTAGGGCCTGGCGCCATCTGGAATCGAAGCTGGAACGACAAAGTTTTTATTTCTGACGACTCGACTTTCCACGCCGATTCCGTTACACTGCTATTAAACCAGTCTGTCTCAGGTACTACTTTGCTCGTTGATTCCAAGGTGCTTCGAAGTGGTAATATTACTTTGCCGCAAGGCTGGGTTGGGTCTTACTGGCTGTACTTTTTCACGGATGCCAATAATAACGTTTTTGAAAATGGACTTGACAGCAACAATATCTTACGGTCTGCCGAACCGCTGGTCGTATTACCTTCAGACTACCCGGACTTAGTGGTTACCTCGCTCTCTGTTCCTGATACGGTTTTGGCGGGCGCCGGTGTAGCGTTTTCTTATACCGGAATGAATAGCAGCAGCGCTGCCATCATCAGTCAAACCTGGCAGGACCGGCTTTATATTTCGGTAGATTCCACATTGGGAACTTCAGCGATTACTTTAAAATCCGTAACTTTTTCACAGACCTTAGGGGCTTACAATTCGTACGGAAATACCAGTAGTTTTACGGTTCCGCAATCATTGGACAGTGGCTATTATTATTTCCATTTGAAAGCCGATTTTGCGGATCAGATTTTCGAAGATACTTTTGAAAACAACAATGTCCTGACCATTGACTCCATCTATGTTATTGGTCTTCCCGGTTCTGATATAACAGTTATTGCCGCCACTGTTGCTAACGATACACTCTACACCGGAGGCCCTGTTGAAGTAATGGCAACCATGCAAAATCTGGGGCCGGGCACTACTGTTGGTCAACCCTGGAAAGATGCCCTTTACTTGTCTGCCGATACACTTTTAGATAATACCGATATTCAATTGGCTGTCAGCACTCGTCAGGCTTCCCTGTCTGCAAATAACAGCTACCAAAAAACGTTTTTGGCTACCTTGCCCAATAACCTTCCGGGTACCTTTTATTTTTTGGTGGAAACAGATTATCAGCAAAAGACAAATGACCTCGACACCACCAATAACCTCGCCCTCGCACTCCCTCCCGGTGGAGGGGATAGTGTTGTGGTAGTGTTGACCACTCCTTCCGATCTTGAATTTACCCTTTTTGAAGCGCCTGCCAATGGGGTGGCCGGCCAACCTGTAGAAGTCATCTGGAAAGTAAAAAACACCGGCCCCGGTACGACCCAAAGCAACCAATGGCTGGATCGGTTTTACCTGTCGGCTTCCCCATCCACTGGTGGTTTTGTTTTGGGAAATAAAAACAGGCAGGGGGCTTTGGCCAGTGGTGAGGAATACACCGATACCTTGCAGCTAACCATTCCGGGTGGGTACACTGGCAACTACTATCTCGCTGCATTTACCGATGCCAATAACAATGTTTATGAGCACCAGGCGGAACAGAACAATCTGGCGTTTTCCGTCATCAGTATTGCCACACCTCCTCCTGCTGATCTGATCGTTGCTGACATCACGGTCAATGCCGACACCTTATTCAATGGCGACACATTAAATGTTACCTGGAAAACTAAAAACATCGGCCAGAATCCGGTCAATGGCGTATTTACCGAAGCGGTTTATTTATCGGAAGATGCCTCGTGGGATGTCGGTGACCTCTTGCTGAAAACAAGAGCCAATTATCAACAGATTCCGCCATTGGGTGAAAACACCAATCAAATGGATGTGCTCACCGGAAATGCACCGTTTGGTCTTCAATACGTGATCGTGCGCACCGATTTGAAAAACAACATTCCCGAAAACAACGAAAATAACAACACCACCACCGGCGGAAATATTTTTATTGATTTCAAAACCCTGCCTTTCGATGTCCTGACTTCAGATGTGCTGCCCCCATTAAAAAATCTCTATTACCGGGTGCCAGTTGTCGATACACTTGAGAATGAAGCCATGCTCATTACATTGACAGGTGACACCTTGGCTGGCTTCAACGAATCGTACGTCAGTTTTGGAGAAACACCTACCCGGATCAACTATGGCTATGCGCATACCGAACCTTTCCAGGGTAAGCAGGAAGTCATTGTGAATAGTTTGCAGGAAGGTGATTACTTCAACTTATCCTATGGCACGACCCAGACCAATGCTTCCCAGTCAGTGACGCTATTAGCGGAAATACAACCGTTTGAGATCAAAAAAATAGTTTCCAACGAAGGGGCCAATACGGGTAGCGCAACGGTGAAAATTTCGGGGGCTCGCTTCGAGGAGAACATGACCGTGCTGCTCAAAAGTGACACCTTTACCCTCAGGGCTTACCGGGTAGAGTATGTTAATCCGACCATTATATATGCTTCTTTCAATTTAGCTGCCGGCCAATACATCGGTCACAATGAGCAGCGTGGGCTGGATACCGGTTATTATGATGTAAAGATCATTCAGATGGACGGCGACACAGCCGTTTTGGAAAATGGCTACCACGTGATAACGGGCAGCAGCCCCCAGATTTCCGTGAATATGATTTACCCGGAACGCACCCGGGTCTTCCGTACCGCCCCCATCAACATCGAATACGAAAACACCAGTGGCCGGGATATTTTGGTGCCGAGCTTTCTGGTTGTCTCTCTCGACAATGTACCCATCGGTGCCACGGAAGCAGACCTCCGAAACCTGCAAGGCTGGGCCTGGGGACAGTCGCTAGAGGTGGGTTACCGGGAGGTGCTGGTTGAACTCATCGATCCCGAACAACCCGATAGCGGGGTGCTAAGGGCGGGGGCGAAAGGAATTATCACTGTTTACTTATGGTCACCTGTAGCAGGTAGTTACAGTATGAAATTGATTGATCTTCCATAACTATTGATATGAAGCAGATACTTAACCTAGCAGCTTTTTTGAC
>JBFIJS010000259.1:0-6234 GCA_041600595.1 Saprospiraceae bacterium
GTCCATATTCAACATATAATTGATCGACGACAAATCGATGGCGGGGTTTTCGGTGAAAAATTTAGAGCCATAAAGTCCCATTTCTTCCCCGGAGAATCCTATGAAAAGGTAGTTGTATTTTTTAGCCGCAGACTTAGCCAGTTTTTCAGACAAATAAAGCATGGCCGAAACGCCACTGGCATTGTCATCCGCCCCATTGTGGATGGCCGGGTCGCCGGTGTGCAGCGATGCCATCGGCATGCCCAACCCCAGATGATCGTAGTGGGCCCCAATGACGATGGTATGAGCGGCCCCGTTATCCACGTATCCGATGACATTATGGCCGGTCCGGCTTTCTCCGCCCGTTGTAGCGTGCGGATTATCTTTTACGCTAAATTCAAAAGGCTGTCGCCAGCTATCTTTCTCACCGATTTTTTTCAGGCCATTTTCCTGAAAGCGGCTGATAAGGTAGGCTGCGGCCATTTCCTCCCCTTTCGTCCCTGTTTCCCGGCCTTGCAAAAGGTTAGATGACAAATAGACGACATCAACCTGTATTTGTTGCAGGTCATTCGACTGGTCCTGTCCAAAGCAAAAAATGGAGAGAATGACCAGAAATGAAGTCAAAGAAAAAGATTTCATAATTTTTTAAAATTTTTATAAGTGTTTGAAACTTTTGACGATGTACCCCGTTCAGACGAACAAATCTTCCATCTGTATCCACTAAGTAACACCGGAAAATCCTTGTAAAGAAAAGCTTTAACGCAAGTCATTTAGCAATTGATTAACAGTATTTCTGATCCAAAACCTTTGATTTAATTCCGGACTTAACTACTTTTACATATCCTTTCTACTGATACTACAATACAGCATCTAAACCTTTCGCTCAGTTATCCATTTAATAGACAAAAGATTGTTGATCCCAATGCCACAAGAAATAGTGTTTCATAGTGTGAGGGGTAACCGCTTCGGTGGTTGCTCCTTTTTTTTTGTAAGGATTTACTGTTTTTTATTGCCCGGTATTTCTCCATCAAGCATTAAGAGCCAACCTTGCATTCGTCACATCGAATTTTGATTTTTTTTTAACAGCAACCAATCATACCTCCCTGTTCATCAAATAATGAGCAAAGCCAGCTAACAATTCTTTTCGCTCTTCAGGCAGGTCGATATCCTCTAAAACAGTGAAGGCCGCCATTTTGTAACTTTCTTTGATTTGCTCGGTGTGAGCCCTGATACCTAACTCATCGAAAATAGCGATCACTTTATTTATTTTTTCTGTTTCACTCCAATGATTAGGCTGATACAGTTCTTGCAAGCTGGATTTTTGATCTGCGTTGGCCAGTTCGAGTGCTTTAAGATACAAATAGGTCTTTTTATTTTGCACTATATCGCCGCCGACTTTTTTGCCAAATTTAGCCGGATCGCCATAGGTATCCAGCAGGTCGTCCTGTAGCTGAAAAGATATGCCGAGATTTCTGCCAAACTCATAAACAGCCTTTGCACTTGCATCATCTGCTCCACCTAACAATGCTCCTATTTGCATCGCACCGGCTACCAGCACCGATGTTTTCAACTCAATCATGTGCAGGTATTCTTCAATATTTACCTCTTCCCGGGTTTCAAAGTTCATATCCATCTGCTGCCCTTCGCACACTTCGATCGACAGCCTGGTGAATATTTTCAGCAATTGTGGTAATTGTTTTTGGTCTTCCAGTTCCAACATCAGGTTGAATGCGTGCACCATCATGACATCGCCGGATAAAATACCCGCGTTGATCCCGTACTTTTCGTGGACGGTCTTTGCGCCTCTTCTCAGGGGCGCATTATCCATAATATCGTCGTGCACCAGGGTGAAATTATGGAAAACCTCAATGCCCAACGCAGCTGGAAAAGCATGCTTGTAATTTCCCCTGAACAAATGACAAGTCAGTAATAATACTGCCGGTCTCAGCCTTTTACCGCCTAATTCGAGGATGTAATTGATGGGGTTATAGAGCTCGGAAGGTGGGCGCTCGAAAAGGTGGTTTTTAAGGTATGCTTCGAAGTCCTTTTGTATTTGGTGTAAGATTTGCATTGTGGTTACCATTCTTGCTTGTTCATTGCCACAAAAGTAGGCCTCACTAAGAAATAAACAACGTCTTCCAATATCTCTTTTTCAACTATCTCCCCCCTGTGAAAAATCACCTTGGAACCGTCGTCTTTTGGCATATTTCTTTCAACCTCCGAAACAAGCATGGAATCATTCCTGTGCCATTACAATTGTGTAAAAACAAAAAATCACATGAACATTCCATTTCAACTAACCTGATGAATCAATGAAGTTTACTAAATCCGTGAATATATTATTAATTGAAGATAACCCCGGCGACGTCAGGCTCGCCCAGGAAGCCTTTAAAGAAGGCAATATTGATGTTCAGCTAAACGTGGTCATGGACGGTTTAGAGGCCATTAATTACCTGCGAAAATCAGGGGATTATAAGCATGTAGAAACACCGGATTTGGTTCTGCTGGACCTGAATTTACCCAAGAAAGACGGTCGGGAAGTACTTAGTGACATCAAAGCGGATCCTAAACTCCGCAGAATTCCAGTGGTCATCCTGACCACCTCTAATGCTGAAAAAGATATTTTGAATAGTTATAATCTTCACGTCAATTGTTATATAAACAAACCGGTAGATTTTGACCGGTTTTTTGATATTATTAAAAAAATAGAGGAATTCTGGCTGCAAACTGCCATTCTTCCTTCCATGCTGCATTGATGGCTTTTTCATCAATTCAGTTCATATTTCAGCGGGAATTAACTGGCCAACACCATTTTTATGAATACTAAACAAAAGACTTCCATTCTTCTGATAGATCATTTGACTCCCGATGTTCTTGCTATTAAGTCTTACCTTGCCGAAGCCGGCATTAAATATTCCTTACATCATACTGAATCACTTTTTGAGGGCCTGAGCTATCTGCATACCAACCATGTGGATCTGACAATCCTGGAAATAGATTTACCCGACAGCCAGGGCTTTAAAACGATCAACACCTACATGGAGCGAGCTTCAGATGTTCCGGTCGTGATCGCTACCAATACCAACAACGAAATCATCGGAAACCAATCGGTGAAAGCCGGAGCAGAGGATTACCTGATTAAAAATCAGCTGGACAGTAAGTTTTTCGGTCGTTCCATTCGTTTTGCCCTGCAGAGGGCCAAGGTAAAAATGCGGCTGGAAAAAACGGCTAAGGAACTGGAGAGCAACCGTAAACGATTTTTGGAAGCCCAGCAAATGGCTCGCTTTGGAACCTGGGAAATGGACATTGTATCCAATCAGATGAAATGGTCCAACGAAGTGTTCCGAATTTTTTCTTTTCATCCCGGTAGTGTATCTCCTACCCTCTCCGAGTACCTCAGCTATGTGCATCTGGAAGACCGTGGTTCGGTAGAAGACTTTTTCGACACGCTGATAAAAGACGGTGAACAACAAGCCTATGAACACCGAATCCTAGTGGATGCCACTCAGGTAAAATATGTTTCCATCCAGGGTAAAATTCAAGCCGAAGAAGCCACCGGCAAAATACTTTTGGTAGGAAATATTCAGGATGTCACCGAGAGAAAGGTTTCGGAAAACCTGATTATTGAAAAAAACATCTCCAATAAAACCGCAAAAATTCAGGAGGAAGTGCTCTCCGACCTGAGCTTCCAGATCAGAACGCCACTCTCTTCGATCGTCAACCTGCTTTTCCTTTTGGAAAGTACCCAAAAATCTATGACGCAGGAAAATTATATCAGCGACTTAAAAACCTCGGTTGATGATCTGTCCCTTTCGGTCAACAACCTGCTGAATTTCTCCGTCATGGTTTCCGACAACGTCAAGCTGGACGAAGAAGAATTCAATATCCGGGAGTTTTTACAAGGGACAAAAAATGTGGTGACCATCAAAGCCGAAAATGCAGAGCTGAATATCGGACTAAATATTTCGGAAAAACTCCCCGAAAAAATCATCAGCGACCAGAAAAAACTGACCCAGATTTTATACAACCTGGTGGACAATGCTATAAAATACGGCAACAAAGGTGGTCATGTAATTATTGCTGCCAATATGGAGGAAGTGAGTCCGACTGAGGTCAACCTGATTCTATCCGTTACCGATAATGGCAAAGGGATTGAATCTGACAAAATCAAGCAATTGCTGGAAGCTGATAAATTATTGCTGGAGGCCAATGTCGATCAGGAACCGGGTAAAAAGCGCCAATTGGGTATTGCCATCGTCTCCAAACTGGCCAAAACGATGAAGGGCTCCATGGATATTAAAAGCCAAGTTGGAAAAGGTTCTCACTTTACCATCCAAATCCCGGTCAAGGTACCTTTACAGGCGGCACATCTGCAAGGCGACAAACCCGTCGCACCCATCAAAATACTGTATGTGGAAGACCACTTCCTCAATCAAATGGCTACGAAAAAAGTTCTTACCAACTGGTCGGAACTGGTCACCGTGGATATTGCCGAGAACGGATTGATTGGGGTGGAAAAATGCCGGGAATTTGGCTATGATCTGATTTTAATGGACATCCAGATGCCGGTGATGAACGGTATGGAAGCCGCCAGCAAAATCCGGGAGTTCAGCCAGGTTCCGATCATTGCTCTGACGGCCAACTCCAACAAACAGGAACAGGATAAATGCATGGAAATCGGCATGAACGATTATTTGTCCAAACCATTTAAACCAAAAGATCTGTACGCCAGAATCATGGCGACAATGGCCACGGTATTCGGCTAACCTTTACCGCCGATGCTCAACTGCGGCTATAGCCCGAAAGCTCACCTGGTCACCTCTACCCTTGGTGGTAATAATTTGTACAACAAAGGCGTCACGATCCGGCTCAGCAGCATCGAGCTGATCAATCCCCCGATCAACACCCAGGCCAGGGGCGAAATGAGCGGTGAATCTTCCAGCACCAAAGGTATCAACCCACCAATTGCCGTCAGGGTTGTCAGGAATATTGGCAAAAAACGAGTCTCCGCTCCTTCGTAGATAGCCTCTTCCAGTGGCATACCCTGCTCCCGCAGCTGATTTGTATAATCCACCAAAAAGATCGAGTTTTTTATTTCAATACCGGTCAGGGCGATCATGCCAATGGTCGCAACGAAGGACAGCGTTTCTCCTACTAAATAAAGGGCTGACAGAGATCCGATGATTCCCAAAGGAATGACAGACAAAACGATCAGTGTGCTTTTGAAGGTCCGGAATTCCAGAACCAAAATTGCGAAGAGCAAAAACACTGCGATGATAATGATCGTCTCCATACCTCCAAAACTTTCCTGTTGGGTTTTGCGCTCGCCTGCGGCCACAAAACTATACCCCTCCGGAAAATCATACTTCGATAGCTTTTCAATAATCTCATCCGTCAGCGCATTGGTATTGTAACCAGTTTGGGTGAAAGCACTGACGAATGTAAAGCGCTCTTTGTTGTAATGTTGAATAAACGAGGGGGACGTTTGCAGCTCGATACGGGCTATTTGCGAAAGCGGAACTAAAACGCCGCTGAGAGAGGTGATGTAGATTTTGGAAAATGTGGCAAGCGCCTCTTCTTTATTTTGAGCAATGGAAACATTGATCGCAAACTCATCACCCTCATTGTTGCGAAACTCCCCGACCTTAAGGCCCGCAATACCCAACCGGACGGTTCGGGCAACCTCAGCCAGTGGAATACCCAACATCCCCGCCTTGTCTTTATTGATCACGACTTCGAGGTCAGTTTTCTGAGTGCGGAGCGGATTTTCAACGTAAATGGTGCCTTCCGTACCGGCAACTATTTCCTCAACATCTGTAGCTATCCGGCGCAACTCATCGAGGTTTTCCCCAAACACCTGAAACTCCAGGGGGGCCGTGATGGGAGGGCCCTGCTGAAACATTTTCACCGTAATCTTGGCTCCGGGATAATCCGCAAAATCCGTTTTTAACTGATCGGTAAATGCCACGATCTCCGGCACTTTCAGGTCGGATTGCAAGCCAACAAACACCTGACCGAAGTTGGGTGAGTTCTGCTGTTGAAACTCATTGTAATAGATCCGGGGATTGCCTTTGCCAATGTTGGAGTTAACGGTCACCACCTTGGGGTCTCCGATGAGTCTCTTTTCGACAAATGCGACTACCGTGTCCACTTTTTCCAGGTTGGACCCCAGGGGCAATTCCACATCGATCAGAAAAATCGGCTTTTCAGAAGTCGGGAACAAACTGAATCCGATCAGGGGAATCAATCCCAGAC
>JBFIJS010000260.1:0-6196 GCA_041600595.1 Saprospiraceae bacterium
GGTGTTCGACCTCTACGGCAGGGTGCTCCAAAACCAGACACTGCTACCCGGCCAACCGATACACCAGTTTTCTATCGGTGCGCTTACAGCCGGTATGTACTTCGTGCAGGTTCTGGAGGATGGCGTGCCGATTTGGGCCGAAAGAATTGTGAAACAGTAAACTCAACAGGCTGTATCAAAAGGTTGATGGAGTTGATAAGAGTTGATTTTGTTGATATTTAAAGAATGGCTTTCCAGTGTTTTAAATATCAACTTTATAAACCATCATCAGCATTTATCAACTTATGATACAGCCTTTATTTTTAAACAAACAAAAAAACCTGCCATGAAAACTCAATTTTCACCAAGCTATCTTCTTGCCTTGACAAGGCTACTGTTCTTCATCGTTGGCTCCCTCCAAACCCTCCCTGTACAAGCCAAAAATTATTTTGCTGACAATTCAGAAGAAGGCTGCATGTCGCATTTTAATTTAAATGTCCCAGCAATCATCCCGGCACCGATGACCTGCACCCTCACGCCACCCCCTACCACGATTGTGAGCGTGGCCACGGGTCAATGCGGGGCCATTGTCTTTTTCCCACCCGTCATGGCCAGCCAGGATTGCGGCCCGGTCACCGAGACCCCTCCTAATGGCAGTTACTTCCCGGTGGGCAACCATACGGTAACAGCTACGGATGGCACCACGACGGTCACTTTCCAGGTGTGGGTGGTTGACCAGGAGCCACCCATCGTTACCGGTCCGGCAGACATGGTCATCAACCTGGCCCCCCACGAGTGTGGGAGGGTCGTCAACTATTCGGTGACCGCCTCGGACAACTGTGCGCCAGGAACCATTGTCCAGACCTCAGGCCTCCCGACTGGCAGCACTTTCCCGGTTGGAACCACCACGAGTTGCTTCGAAACTTCTGACCCATCTGGCAATAATGGTTCTTACTGTTTTGACGTCACCGTCCATGCAAACCCCAACCCCGACCCGGCACCGGACTGCACCATTTCAGGAAATACGCAAATCTGCCCGGGAGGGTCAACCCAGCTGTGCGCCCCTGCCGGTCACGCCTCTTATCAGTGGACGACTGGTCAGACGACTACTTGCATTACCGTGAACTACACGGGATACTTTGGCTTACAAGTGACGACCCCGGGTAGGTGCCGCAATACCTGCACGGTGCAAGTGACCACCCCGACCCAACCCGATACCGATGGCGACGGCATCCCCGATGCCTGCGACCCCACCCTGAGCGTGTGTTCTTCTATCGATATCTTATTGGCCATGATTCAGGCGAGCAACCTTTCAAACGGCCTGAAAAACGCCCTTTCCGCCAAACTGAACGCCGCCAAAAACAGCTACCAAAACGGAAACAACACACCAACTATCAACCAACTGAACGCCTTTATCAATCAGGTGCTGGCGCAATCCGGCAATGGCATCCCAACGGCCCTGGCCAATCAGTGGATTGCCAGTGCCCAGGCTATCATTGCCGCCATTCAAAATGGCAATACTAACTGCACCACCTCGCAAGGCCTCATAGCCTCCAACAGTAATGGGAATTTTATGACTGCCACCGCTGAAAACAACCATTTTAAGGTAGCTCCAAACCCTGTTCACGACGACCTCAGCATAACGTGGCAACACCAAATGCCCGGAGCCGGAAGCATTCAAATCATGGACCTGACGGGTAGGCAATTCCATCAAGAGGTCTTGACGATGGGTCAGCAGTCCTGCCAAATTTCTGTAGCGGAATTGCCGACAGGTCTGTATCTCATCCAGGTGGTTTCCGAAGGAAAGATGCTGGCGGTGGAGAAGTTTGTGAAACAGTGAAAACCCTAAAAATCATTTAAAACAACCATCATGAACCGTCAACTGGCCGAGCGCCTCACCAAAAACGAATACCTCGCCCACCAGGTCCTGGTCGGACTGGCAGCCATCTGGATTTTTTACGGCCGCTTCACCCAAAGCGGCCCGGTGCGCTGGCTGGACGGCCTACAGGCCAGCTTGATGGATGGCGACTATTATCCGATGCTGAGCCTGGTGCTTTGTTTGGCACTTTTCATCGTGCCGATTAGTGGCTTGTTTCTTTGGTATGCCCATTCGGAATATGGAAAGGCAGAGCAATGAGGGCTGGGATTTTATTGCATATCAGTTCCCTTTGTTTTTCAACAAAATCATGAACATCTCAAATCTCTTGCATGAAACCTACCTCCGCCCCCATCTTCTCCACCCCCGCCGCCCTTTGGGACGGCACCCGGCAACTGTCCGGCACGTTGGAGTTATGGGAAACGGAAGTCGTTTTTCGACCAAAAGATTTCAAAGACAGCCACCTGAGCCTGCGCATCCCCCTGACCAACATCGAGAAGGTGGAGGACTATCTCGTTTTTGATTTGGCAAAAAATGGCTTGCGCATCCAGGGCCGTGAAGGTCGCTTCGACCTGTTTGTGCTCGACGAAGCGAGGGTTTTTAAACACCGATTATCAGACCTGTTGGGCTGAGAACAACCCGCAATCAATACTCCGAAACCGGCTGTCAGCCGTCCACCCTGTTGAGATGGAGGTGCCGCTGGCCAGTGAAGGTCCAGAATAAAGTCAGTCCGTCGTCGGTGTTGGCGCAGGCGATGTTGACAAACAACATCTCATTGCTCCGGGCAACAACCCAATAATAATTCATATGGAACTAATGGGAAAAACCGGGCGCCCAACAGGCGTCCGGTTTTTTTTAAACATGTCGGCATGGTTTCAATTCCTTGCCGGCGTCAACCCGGATTTATGCAGACGCTAATCATCTGATCATTGCCAGCAAGCATACCCGTACAATCCTTCTTCGCTTCTAATCGGCCCCTGGCAACCGGCATTGTGGAAAGTGACTGACCGGCCAATTAAACTTTTTGCTTCTGTGCAAAATCCGTTTCCTCTTTCACATTTACGCATGGCGTACCAGGACCGCCTGGTGGAGCTTCCATCCGTGTTGTTTTCGCATTGGCTGTCGAAAGCGGCCTGTTCATTGCCACACTGGGCATTTTTGTAGATGCGATAGGAAGTTCCTTTTTCGGAAAATGTCTGGATCAAATCCGGTGTTAAAACTTTCTCGGTTTCCTCGGCTGAGATATAAATGTCGGACGGATGCGCCAACGCTATTTTGAAGTACACCGTCCTTGGTTCTCCAAAAAGGTTGATCCCCTGCATGGAATATCCACCATCGGAAGATGGCTGGGCCTGCAACACTTCAAGGGCGTTTTCAAGGTAACCGGGATCGACTAACAGCACATCCGTCAGCGGACTGTACCAGGCAATAAGATCTTCTACTTCATGTACAAGTTCACAGGTATCCGTTACCGGAACAACGACCGGGACTTCCACAATGGTCTCCTTTTCACAGGAAACAAAGAATAAGCCGGCGAAGGCCAACATGAACAAAGAAGTGCTGAAAAATTGGTTGTGGCGATTGAAAAAATTAATTGTTTTCATGACTCAAGTTTTTTAGTTAAAAGATGTTGTGATGTTGGATTTATCGAAATCCTGACACAAGTTTAAGCCACGAAAACGGCACCTTTCAAGTACGATTTTGGGAGGTTTTTTATCGGCAAAAAAAGGTCAATATCTTTAATTTATAAATAATTTCAATTCGTAAATAATTGATTTTTATAAACTTAACGCCTCGTTTTTTCTGTACACAAAAAAAGGATTTTCAGAAAATCCGCCAGCGAATCAGCGGTTATTTTTTCTGAAAACGCCTCTCGATCCAGCCGGAAGCCGTTTTTATTTTCATAAAATACAAGCCGGAAGGAAGCATGCTTACATCGAGAGAAGTATAAAAAGAGGCATTCTTTTCTTCGCTTATTTGCCTGCCGGAATTGTCATAGACTTGCACACATAATATTTGAGACAGAGGCGACTCAATGGTAAGAAAATGGCTGGCGGGGTTGGGAAAGACTGCAACGCTGACTTCCGGGTTTTCCATTTCCCGCACTGCATTAATGGGGTCAAAAAGAGTAATGGTGTCCACTTCGACAGGCCCCGGGCAAACGATTTGTTCCGCATCGTTGATGATCAAAATATTGGAAACCTCCAACCAGAAAGGAACGGCAACCGACAGCGACCGTATGACCATATCCTCCACCACCAATTTCAATTGGCCCAGTTGCCGGGAAACAAACAGGGCATTTTGACCTTTTCCCGCCGCCCCAAAACCGATCATCCCCTCGGCAGTCCGCCACGACCTGGCCAAAGTTGGCGTTGCGGTGACAAACATCAGATCACCGGGCATGGTGTCGGGAAAGACTTCCACCAGATCATCCTTAATGTTTTCCGGATCGTACATCAGGTCGAAAGCGATGCCGAGAGCCCCGGCAGGCAATGGCACATTGGGTGGATAAATCAGATTTATAAAAGCGTTGAAGGTATCCGTAACCATGGCCGTATCCCGGTCGAACGTGATCAACAGACCGGGTTTTGGACAGGTAAAACAGGTGTCGGTCAGGAGGTATGGAACCGGCGGAGGGAAGGAAGCATTTTGCGTACTGTCAAAATTCAAGGCTATCACGTCCGTGTCGAGCGAATCGATGAACCCATTTCCATCGGTATCGGCAAAAGTATAGTTGATGCCGCTGACCGGCAGGTTCTCCGGCCATGGTTCGGGCTGGAGCTGTGGCACCCAATCAGGAGAAGCTGCGGGCCGGGGAGTGCCCTTTGTGCCGTGGGCGACACCAAGGGGCAGAATATCGAAGTGGTTGGCGATGCCGTCGTTATTCACATCACCGGGAAAGAGAATCACCTGGGCGTGGAGCGACCAGCAGGCAAACAGGAAAATGATAAGGAAACTTAAGCGATTCATGTTACATTTGATTTTGATACAAGATACGGATTTATGTTTTTCCCTGAAATCCGAAATTCCTGAAATCAAATGAACCAAAGCAAACTCATAGTGCTTCTGCGTACAATTCCCGGGGGGAAGCTGAACCGGTTCCGGGAGTTTCTTGCGTCGCCCTACTTCAATAAAAATGAAGATCAGGTACGCTTCTTCAGGTATCTGCAAAAAAACCTGCCACAGGATAAAGAAGATGAACTGAAAAAGGAAAGGGTCCTGGAAAAGTTAAAGTTATCGAAGCCGGTCGATGAAAAAAGGCTGGCCTATTTGATGAATGTACAGCTGGGATTGCTGGAAAAATTCCTTTCCATTGAGCGGTTCTTAGCTAACGAATTCGGGCAGCAATTGATAAACATGCAGGAATACCACGATCTGCAGTTGCCTAAGCATTACAAATCGGCGGCCACAAAAGCCCAAAAGATGATCCGCCACTCCCCGCACCGCAATGCTGCATTTTTTCACAGGGACCTGCTCTTCAAAAGTTTGCAATACGAACACTCCGACTTGAATCTTCGCACTTACGACGAAAGCCTCCAGGCCAATGCCGATGCGCTGGATGCTTATTTTTTATTGGAAAAACTCCGTCTTGCCTGCACCATGACCAATCTGAAAAACATCCTGAACATCGAATACCGGATGCCTTTCATGGAGCAGGTAATGGAGTGGTCGGCAGGCGATCCTTTTTCCGCCATGCCAACGATCCAAATATACAGGAGAACGCTGCGCATGCTCCGCAACCCCGACGACCAGGAAGGATTTACGACCTTGAAAAATCTGTTGATCAAAAACAAGGCACTGCTCAACGAACCGGAGCTCAAGCAACTCTTCACCCTGCTGCTCAACCATTGTACCTATCGCATTAACCGCCTGAACGACAAGCAATCCCTTTCCGAATATTTCGACATCAACAAGTTGCTGCTTGAGAACGGCCTGATCTTCGAACAGGGATTTCTCCAGCCCTGGCGCTTTGCCAACCTCGTACATATCGGTCTGCGGCTTGGCCAGACGGAATGGGTGCACCGGTTTATTCACCAATACAAAGACAAATTGCCAGCTGCCTATGCGGAAAACATGCTCCGCTACAACCTTGCGCTGTATCACTACCACCTTGGTCAACCTGCCGAAGCTCAGCAGGAACTGCTCCGGGTGGATACGGCAGAGGATGTGCTGCTGAATATCAGTTCCCGGAGTTTGCTCATCAAAATATATTACAAAACGGAGCAGTGGGAACTCCTTCATTCGTTCCTGGAAGCCACCCGGATCTTCCTGCACCGCAACACCTTACTTGATCGCCAGCGGCAATCGCAGATGCAAAAGTTTATTGCGTTTACCATGAAA
>JBFIJS010000261.1:0-6189 GCA_041600595.1 Saprospiraceae bacterium
CTCGACCTTACGGTCAACCCCGATTTCTCCCAGGTAGAAGTAGATGTGCAGCAGACCAACCTCGATCGTTTTGAGTTGTTTTTTCCCGAACGTCGCCAGTTTTTTCTGGAAAATGCCGACCTGTTCGCCAACTTTGGCTACTCCTCCCAGCGTCCCTTTTTTTCCCGCCGGATAGGTCTGAACGCCCCTATTCATTACGGGGCCAGATTGAGTGGAAAACTAAATAAAAACTGGCGCATCGGGGCATTGAACATGCAAACCGGAGAAGACGGGGAAGGCACACCGGCCCAAAATTTCGGCGTCGTCGCTTTGCAGCGCCAGGTCTTTGCCCGCAGTAATGTCGCAGCCATTTTTGTAAACAAAGAAACCTTTGACTACGACCAGGTAACCGACCGGGAAACCATCAAACGCTACAACCGAAATCTCGGACTGGAATACAACCTGGCCTCCCAGAGCAACCTTTGGAATGGCAAATTACTGTATATGAAGTCGTTCAGCCCCGGCCTGGAAGGCAGGGACCAGATCATAGCCGGCAACCTGGACTACAGCGCGAAAGAGTGGGAATTCAGTGCTGAATTTAAAAGCGTCGGAAAAAATTTCAGGGCTGAAACGGGGTTTGTGCCGCGCACTGGCTTCAACCAGCTCAGGATCGATGCGGGCCACTTGTTTTTCCCGAAATCTTCGAAAATTGTAAGTCATGGCCCTTCTCTCAAGGTGGAATATTTCTTTGATGAAAACATGCGCTACATCGAAAACGAAACCCCGATTATTTACCGCGTCAGTTTCCTCGACCGGAGCGAATTTAGGATCTGGACAGCCTACAACTTTGTGGAATTACTCGACCCTTTCGACCCAACCAACTTTGCCGGCGACACCCTGGCCACCGGTACCAAACACGACTGGAACTCCTTTGGCCTTAACTACGAATCCAAGCCTCAGGGGTTGTTCACCTGGTCGGCCAACTCCCGTTATGGAGGTTACTATGCTGATGGTTTCAGGCTCCGCCTGGGTGGGGAAATGGGCTACCGTTTTCAGCCTTTTGTAGCCATCGGCGTTACGGCTCAGTACAATCACATTGCTTTTGAAGCCGATGAACGCTTACCAGAGGGTTTGAAGAACCGGGACTTTGATCTCTGGCTGATAGGCCCCCGAATCGATCTGACGGTCTCGAATACGATTTTCCTCACGAATTTTATCCAGTATAACAACCAGGCAAAAAACGTCAACCTCAACCTCCGCTTTCAATGGCGGTACAACCCCGCCTCCGACCTGTTCATTGTGTACACCAACAATTACCAGTCGGACTTTTCGGAAGTACGCAACCGGGCCCTGGTACTCAAACTAACTTATTGGTGGAATTTGTAGTACAGTGTAACAGAAATTTATTTATGAAATGCGGAGCAGGCAAAGTTGTTCTTTTTGCAACGGCCGGAAAGCCTGTTCCGAATTCACTTCGGGGTGCTCCTCAAGGGATTTTAAGGGGCAGCGTCCGTTTAGCGCATTTAATGCGGGCTGAATAATCATCTTGAGCCTAATTTTCATGCTGCCTGCTCTCCCTAGCCAACGACATATTCCACTCCCAGCCCTTCCAACTCCTGCACAAAATCATTATCCACATTGACTTGTTTCGAAGCAGAATAAAAGGGCATACTGATCCGGTTGGTGCGATCCAGTAAAGTGACGTGCAGTTTATGCTTGCCCCGATATTGCTTGCAGAGGTCGTCCAGTTGGTCGATCATCTGGAGGGTCAGATTTTCCACAGGCAGCTTTAAGGTGATGGAGTTGGCGATTTTCTGCCCGACATTTTCCAGCAACGTCACTTCCTTGACCTTTAGCTGGAACTCATCTTCCTTGCCCCACCGCGCTTCATAATTGCCCGTGATGAAGACGCAATTACCTTGCTCGAAGAAGCCTTTAAATTTCGAATAGTCATCACTGAAAAGGGGAAATTCAAGAGAACCGTTGAAGTCCTGAATGGTAAAAATGCCCCAGCCAGTTCCTTTTTTGCTGATGCGGTGAGATGCCTGCATGACGATACCGGCGATCTTGACGGGTTGACCTTTGCGCTGATCGAGGTCTTCGAGGGTACAGGAAGTGAAGTTTTCGACTTCCATCCGGTACTCATCGAGCGGATGGCCGGACACATAGACGCCGGTTACTTCCTTTTCTTTTTCCAGCAATTCGATCAGAGGCCAGGGTTCTGCTTTGGGCGGTACCGGATCTTCAATGTTCAGTGCGCTGATGTCGCCAAAAAGAGAGGACGCAGCGCTGGCTATCTGGGCCTGGTAATCATTTCCAAAGCGGAGGATGTGCTCGATGAACGTGTCGTATTTGCCGGAAGGCGTAAAATACTGCCGGCGGTGAAGTTCTTTAAAGCAATCAAATCCACCTCCGTAGGCGAGGCTTTCCATGACCTTTTTGTTGGCTGCTTTGGAATTGAGGCGTTTTACCAGATCGCAGATATCCGTGAATTTACCTTTTTCCCGTTCCTCCAGGATTTCGGCAACGGGTCCTTCACCGACGCCCTTCAGAGCGGAGAGTCCGAAGCGGATTTGCCCTTTTTCATTGACCGTAAAGTCGGAAACTGATTCATTGATATCGGGACCCAACACTTCCAGCCCCATGCGTTTGCATTCACGCAGAAATTTGGTCACGTCCGCGATGTTGTTCATGTTGTTCGACAGAACGGAAGCCATGAAGCAGGCGGGGTAGTTGGCCTTCAGGTAAGCAGTGTGGAAAGCCACGTAAGCATAGCAGGTAGAGTGCGATTTGTTGAAAGCGTAGGAGGCAAAGGCTTCCCAGTCTTTCCAGATCTTTTCACAGGCCTCCCGGGGGTGCCCGTTTTTCTCACAACCCTCCAGGAATTTGGGAAACATCTTATCCAGCGTGGCTTTCTGTTTTTTCCCCATGGCTTTCCGCAATACGTCGGCTTCACCTTTGGTGAAATTGGCGAGTTTTTGCGACAGCAACATGACCTGCTCCTGATAAACGGTAATTCCGTAAGTTTCCTTAAGATACTCCTCCATGGCGGGGAGATCGTAAGTAATGGGCTCCCGGCCGTGTTTACGATTAATAAAGTTTGGTATGTAAGCGAGCGGGCCGGGCCGGTAAAGGGCGTTCATGGCGATGAGGTCGGCAAACTGGTTGGGCTTGAGCTCCTTCATGTATTTCTGCATTCCGTCGCTCTCGTACTGGAACACACCAACTGTAGCCCCCTGCTGGAATAATTCGTAGGTTTTGGGGTCGTCGAGCGGTATTTCATCGGGAATAATGTCGATGCCATGTACTTCTTTCACGATCCGGCAGGCATCTTTGATAATGGTCAGGGTCTTTAGTCCCAGGAAATCCATTTTCAATAAACCGGCACTTTCAGCCACGTTGTTGTCGAATTGGCTGACCAACATCTCACTATCCTTGGCGACAGACACCGGAACGAACTTCGTGATGTCGTCCGGGGTGATGATGACCCCACAGGCATGGATGCCAGTGTTGCGCACCGATCCTTCGAGCTTTTGCGCCGTACGGATCATGTGGCCGATCTGGTCATCGGCTTCGGCCAGTTCGCGGAAGTTGCGGGCTCTTTCTACATCTTCCGAGTTGAGCTTGTCTTTCAGTTTTGGATGAACGCCACCTTCGGCCAGAACCTGCGCCAGCGAAGCTCCCAACTGGTGGGGAAATGATTTGGCGACCCGATCGACTTCGGGCAGCGGCACATCCATGACCCGGCCGACATCCCGCAAAGAAGACTTGGCGGCCATCGTACCGTAGGTGATGATTTGGGCCACCTGCATTTTACCATACTTTTCGATGACATAGTCGATGACTTTGTCCCGGCCACGATCATCAAAGTCAATATCAATATCGGGCATGCTGACCCGTTCGGGGTTGAGGAAACGCTCAAAAAGCAGATCGTACTTAATGGGGTCAACGTTGGTAATCCCGATACAATAGGCCACTGCCGAGCCGGCTGCCGAGCCCCGGCCCGGCCCTACGGCCACATCCATTTGCCGGGCCACGGATGTAAAGTCCTGCACGATAAGGAAGTACCCCGGATAACCTGATTTTCGAATAACATCCAGCTCAAAATCGAGTCGTTCTTTGATGGCGGGGGTGATGGTTCCGTACCGTTTTTTTGCTCCTTCAAAAGTCAGGTGGCGGAGGTAGTCATCCTGGGTGGCGAACTCTTTGGGCATGGGATAGGCCGGCAGGAGCACATCGCGGGCCAGTTCCAGGTTGTCAATTTTATCATAAATCTCCATCGTCGTGTCCACTGCCTGGGGCACGTCGTGGAAGAGTTTGTTCATCTGGTCCTGTGTTTTGAAATAGAAATCGCTCGACGGGAACTTGAAGCGTTCTTTCTCTTCCAAAAGGCTGCCCGTGTTGATACAGAGCAGGATATCGTGAGGGGCGTAATCTTCTTCTTCCACATAATGACTGTCGTTGGTGCAAATGACCTTGATGTTATACTTTTTGGCAAAGCCCAGCAATACCTGGTTTACGTCCTCCTGGCTCATCCCGGTATCATCAATTTTTTCCAGTCCCCGATGCCGTTGCAGTTCAATGTAGTAATCTTCACCAAAGAGGTTGAGCCACCATTTGAGCCGCTCCTCGGCCAGTTCGATATTGCCGGTCAGGATCGTTTGTGGCACTTCCGCCCCGATACAGCAGGAGGTTGCGATCAGTCCTTCGTGGTATTGCTCGATCAGTTCCTTATCGATACGGGGATACTTGCTGTACAATCCCTCAATGAAACCCAGCGAGCAAAGCTTTGACAGATTTTCGTAGCCTGTCCTGTTTTTGGCCAGCATGAGTTGGTGATAACGCTGGTCCCGTTCGTTATTGGCTCGCAAAAACCGTTTTTTGTGCCGGTCTTCAACCATGTAAAATTCGCAACCGACCATTGGTTTGAGGCCTCTTTTGTTGGCTTCATTCACAAACTGAAACGCTCCGTACATATTCCCGTGGTCGGTCAGGGCGACCCCCTTTTGACCGTCGGCCAGGGCTTTGTCCATCATTTTGCCGATGTTGGCGGCGCCATCAAGGAGCGAGAACTGGGTATGGCAATGAAGGTGGCAATAGTTTGGCATATCTTATTGTCTTATTGAATAATGGTAAATGGTGAATGGTTTGGATATATCTGAATATAGCTGACTGGCTTTTGCGAAGTTAAAACAATTTGAGGGGGCAGGGAGGTTGAGGGCCGGGTAAAGTTTTCCACAAGAAAGTATCACCTGCGTTCATTCTACACTTTTGCCTATTTTACAGCCGGCCTTTCTTTTTAAATAAACAAAACCAGATGCCATCATTCAAAACCCACGATGCCTTATCCCTCGCCGCCCTCGTCAAAAAGGGCGAAGTAACACCACTGGAGCTTGTCGAAGCAGCCATTCAGAGGATTGAAAAACTCAACCCGGAGCTCAATGCCGTTATCTGTAAAATGTACGAGGAGGCGCTAAGGGTCGCCAGAGGGCCCCTGCCCGACGGCCCGTTCCAGGGGGTTCCTTTTTTATTGAAAGACCTGATGACTACCTATGAAGGCACCCCTTTTCACAAAGGCTGCAAGGGCCTGAAAAAGGCCCGGTACATTTCACCCGCCGACAACGAGATGATGAAACGCCTGCGGGCTGCGGGATTGATCGCACTGGGAAAAACCAATACTCCTGAGTTCGGTCTGCAGGGCGTTACCGAACCCGAAGCCTACGGTGCCACCCTGAATCCCTGGGACCTGAGCCGCACACCAGGCGGTTCGAGCGGTGGAAGTTGCGCAGCAGTTGCCTCGGGGATGGTGCCAATGGCGACCGGCGGCGATGGCGATGGCTCCATGGTTTCAAAAAGTACCGCGGGTTTTTACGGGGCATTAAACTACCCTGGTAAAATCTAACAACACTGCAACCCGGTTGCAACGGGCCGGAATTTACTTTGTACTTTGTGAGTGATTTCTATCCAAACACTTACACCCTGAATACCGTTGACTTTATTCGAAATTGAATTATCAAGACATAACTTGCTGATTATCAATATGATGATTTGTGAAATTTGTCTTTTCGAATAAGGTCTCGTGTAATTTAAATTTTCTTTAATTTTTCTTTCATGCAAGTGGGCCGGAGGATTCTTCTCGCTTTGAGGCATCAGACTGCTCGGCCCAAAGGGATTTTAAGGGGCGGCGTCGTCCCGATGCATCGGGACGAC
>JBFIJS010000262.1:0-6146 GCA_041600595.1 Saprospiraceae bacterium
CCCAGCTCGTGTAATACAATCAGAATGGACAAACTCAAGATCATTTGTCCGACTTTAATTAAAATATCCATGTATGAATTAGGTGAAATGGGAAATTGAGTAAATGGAAACAGTCAGCAAATAACAAGGCGCTGAGGTTTTGACCAGTGGCTCAACTTCTATTCAGGTTTTTATTTTTTCAAATTATCCGACGCTATCGGACGAACTTACTTTAAACGGGCGCAAAAGTACATTAGTTTTTACGTTTGCAGACAATTTGCGGAGCAAACATACCAACCGGCAAATTGCAGCCCCCAAACAATAGTTGACAGGCCGGAGTACAGCACCGGCAGGATCGCTACCCTACCCCGGGGTCTTTCTCTGGCAAAGATCAGGTCAGTCAGGATTACCACTCCTTAGATGCCTGCTCATACCTTTGCACCATGATTTTGTTTTACGCTAATCAAATTAAAGATAGCATTGCCACTTTCGATGAGATAGAAACCCGGCATTGCATCCAGGTGCTTCGCAAGCGGCCGGGCGATGAAGTGTTTTTCACCGACGGCCAGGGTTTTCACTATCAGGGTACCATCCTGAAAACCGGGAAGAAAGAATTTACCGCCACCATCACTTCCCGAACCAAAGTGGAAAAACTGCCCGCTCCGAACATTCACATTGCCATTGCACCAACCAAAAACATGGACCGCTTTGAATGGTTTTTGGAAAAAGCCACCGAGTTTGGGATCAGTGAAATAACGCCGCTGCTGTGCAGCAATTCCGAGCGCAAGCATCTGCGGCCGGATCGTTTGGAAAAAATATTGCTCTCCGCCATGAAGCAATCCCTGCAGGCACATCTGCCTAAACTACACCAAATGATCTCATTTGCGGATTTTCTGGCCCTTTCCGGAACCGACGGCAACAAACAGCGTTTCATCGCCCATTGCCAGTCGGCAACTTTGCCACATCTGCGTGACAACTATGGAATCGGTCAGGACGTTATAGTGACCATCGGCCCGGAGGGTGATTTTTCGGAAGAGGAAATCGGACTGGCCCTGCAGGAAGGATTTCAGGCTGTCAGCCTGGGTCCCTCAAGATTGAGAACCGAAACCGCCGGGATTGCTGCGGTTCATTTGCTAAATTTGAAAAATACCTAACTCTGGGCGGGGGGTTGAACAATCAGCCTGCCCAGCGTCAACTTATCCAGCATGAGAATTTTACTGCTCCTTTTATTTTTGTTCCCTGCGGGAAATAATGAAGCCCCGCTAAAATTGGCCCTCTTGAAATACAACGGCGGCGGCGACTGGTACTCCAACCCCACCGCCCTGCCCAATCTGGCCAGATTCTGCAACGAAGTACTCGGCACTTCCTTCGACCCAAATTACGCGACCGTTGAAGTGGGATCGGCCGAGCTCTTCAATTATCCGTTTGTCCACATGACCGGACACGGCAACGTGGTTTTTTCGGATGCCGAAGCACAAAACCTGAGAAACTACCTCATCGGCGGCGGCTTCCTGCATATCGACGATAATTACGGTATGGATCCGTACGTCCGGGTTGCGATGAAAAAGGTATTTCCGGAACTCGAATTCATTGAGCTGCCCTTTGAGCACGAGGTGTACCGGCAAAAGTTTGAATTCAAAAAAGGATTGCCAAAAATCCACGTCCACGATGACAAACCGGCCCAGGGCTTTGGACTTTTATGGGAAGGCAGATTGGTCTGTTTTTACAGCTTTGAATCTGATCTGGGCGACGGTTGGGAAGATGCGGAGGTGCATAAAGACCCCGAAGAAAAAAGAAAAGCCGCTTTGCAAATGGGTGCCAACTTAATCCAGTTCGCTTTTGAGCAGTAGGCAGTCTCCCGGATTTTTTCAGCGAATCTTCGAAACACAACTTATTGCGAACGGTTACGTTTTTGACCGCTTATTCCCCAGCCTTATTTTTTTAGGCACCGGATCAGGGCCACCTTCCGACCAGGGGTGACAGCGCAGGATACGCTTGATTCCCAGCCACACCCCTTTGAAAATGCCCCATTCCCGGACAGAATCAATCATATATTGTGAGCAGGTCGGCTGATAACAGCAGCTTGGCGGCGTAAAAGGAGAAATACACTTTTGATAAAACCTGACAGGCAATATTATCAGATATTGGAAAATCTTGTCCATGCAAAAAAGCTTACCGGCATTTAACAGCCGTTTTAAAACTGTTCGGTTCTTGTTAACAGCAAAATCAGTTGCAAGTTTGGGAAATTTGCGAGGTTTATGGAAACCGGGATTTATATTTTCCGTTCTCCTATAAAAAAAACTGAATTGCCTTACTTTCGCAGGCTGAAATTCAAAATGTTAATCTTGTAAATTGAAATAAAAACTGAAGCATGACGATTTTTACCTTGTTGCTGTATGTGGCCATTGCGGCCGTTATTCTGACTGCGGCTACCGCATTTCTCTACAAAGGTCAAAAGAACTGGCTGATGACGTACCTCCAGCATTTTTGCGGGGCTTTGTTCATTTTTTCGGGATATGTCAAAGCCGTGGACCCTATGGGCACAGCCTTTAAAATGGAGCAATATTTCCAGGAGTTTTACTACACCTTCAGCGAAACGGCGATGTCGTTCATCGCTCCCATTTTCCCCTGGATGTCGGATCATTCTATCAGTATTTCCGTCGGTATGATCGTTTTTGAGATCGTTCTGGGGATCATGTTGATCCTGGGATCGCGGGCCAAGCTCACCAGCTGGATGTTCTTCCTGCTGGTCGCTTTTTTTACGGTGCTCACAGGGTTTACGTACCTCACCGGATATGTCCCCAGCGGTACCAATTTCTTCGAATTTTCCAAATGGGGAGAATGGGTAGAGACCAACATGCGGGTCACGGATTGCGGCTGCTTTGGGGATTTCCTGAAGTTGAAGCCCAAAATCTCCTTCTATAAAGACGTGTTCCTTCTTTTCCCTTCCGTTTACTTTTTATTTCGCCACAAAGACATGCACCAGTTGTTCACCAGCAAAGTGCGGGCGGGATTGATTACCCTGACCACGGTCGGCTTTTTCATTTTCTGTTTGAGAAACTTTGTGTGGAACGAGCCCGTCATCGATTTCCGTCCTTTCCACGCCGGTGCTGATGTACGCAATGAAAAAATTTATGAAATGGAGCAAGCCGATCTCGCCAACAAGGTAACGGCTTACCAACTGACCAATAAAAGCACTTCGGAAACGGTCACCCTGCCTATCGAGCAATACCTGTCTGAATACAAAAACTATCCAAAAGAAGAATGGGAACTCAAGCAGGTAAAAGGAAATCCACCTTTCGAAACCTCCAAGATTTCTGATTTTGAAGTCAGCGACCTCGAAGGCAACAGTGTCACGGAAGAAATACTGGATCATCCGGGATATTCTTTTATGGTCGTTTCCTATAAACTGAAAACCCTGGAAAATACGAAAGTCAGTACCGTTACGGTTCAGGACACCGTGTTTACGATAGATACCGTTTTGGTCGAAGGGACCAATACCACTGAAATTGTAAAAAATATTGCCTCCGTCAACACCCGGGAGATCAAGAAGGAGGAAACGCTTTTCCAGGATGATTTTGTGAAAAAATTCACCGAAACCGTCAACCCGATCGCCGAGGCGGCCGAAAAAGCCGGTGTAAAAGTCTTTGGCGTGACGGCGCCCAATTCGCCGGAGGTGATCGACGACTTCCGGCATGCCACCCAAAGTGCCTATCCTTTTTACACGGCAGACGACTTGTTGATTAAAACCATCCAGCGTTCAAACCCCGGCTTGGTACTCTGGAAAGACGGGAAGATCGTGCAAAAATGGCATATCAATAAAATGCCGGACTTTGCCACCATCAAGGCCGCTTACATGCCCTGATGTACAGACAAAGGCCAGAACCGACCTATTTAATTTGGTTGATTCTGGCCTTTGAATTTGTTTTTACCGGTCAATTGCATTTATTTGCAGGATTAACAGAAAAAGTAATATTAATATCCGGATTCGCTGTTGGTTGCTCACACACAATTTGCTTGAAAAAGACCTAAAAACCAGACGGGCCCGGATTTATCTTTGAAAATATGCTCAGCAGACGAAACATCCGCATAAAAGTCATGCAGGTGCTATACGCCATGAACCGAGACAAAGCTTTAACCAAAAACAAAGCTTTGGCATATTACCACCAAAACATCAACCAATCCTTCGAGCTTTACCTGCTCAATTTACTACAGTTCATCAAAGTTGCTGAGTACACAAAAACAGTTAAAAAGAAAAAACAGGGCAAGCTGCGACCCACCGAAAAAGATCTGAGCTACGAACCAAAGCTCCTGGAAAATGACCTTATCCACTCCCTCATAAAAAACCGGTCCCTGTACCAGGAATTCCAAAAACATAAAACCGGCACCCTCATTTCTGAGGACAATACCAGAACGTTTTACAAAGATTTCAGCCAGACTGAGCCTTATCAGGAATACCTCGCCAAATCAGAGCTTTCCAACGACGAGCACCGTCAAATGCTGATGCATCTTTACAAGACAATGATCGGTAATGAAGTCTTCGAGGATATGCTGGACGAAAAATTCCTCTTTTGGGACGATGACAAATCCCTGGTCGTCGGGGCCATGAAAAAGACCATCAAAGCACTGCCCACCACGGAGGAGTTTTTTGAAGTTTATAAACCAACTGATGAAACAGTTGTGGAGTTTGGCGAAGTGCTGTTGCAAAAAGTACAAACAGACGGGGAAGAACTTTTCAACCTCATCGAACCAACCCTGAAAAACTGGGATGCCGAACGGGTTGCCGTCATTGATATGATCCTGTTAAAAATGGCCGTTTGCGAATTGGTCAGCTTCCCTACTATCCCCACCAAAGTTACCCTCAACGAATTCGTTGAAATTTCAAAGATGTACAGTACCGATAAAAGCAAAGACTTCATCAACGGCATCCTCGACCGGCTGTTGAAAAAACTTGAAAAGGACGGTAAGGTACTCAAAGAAGGCCGGGGGTTGATACAGTAGGCCCCGGCAACGGGCAGCAGGCCCAATCCAATCTGCATTTCACCGGGTAACATAAATTACCCGGCGCTGGCATACCCATTTCCAATTAAGGTTTTACATTTAGGCGTAAATCAGCTACGAATGGTGCGCACTGTCTTTCACGTCAGTCCGACGATCAGGAGCCACTCCGGGTATTCGACATTTTCATGAGGGGGTTGCGCATTTTTCTCCGGCAACCATTTCTGAAACTAACAAAAACTGAACAGCATGAGAAAGTTATCTTTACTCCTCCTCTCCACCCTTATTTTTTCCCTGCTCAACGTTTTATCTGCCCAAACCGAAGACAGTAAGTCGGCCCTGACCTGGCGTTGGACCTGGAATAATTTCCAGTATCCAATCACCGATGATCTTAACAGCAGGGATTACACGACGGGTATGGAGCTTGCCTACGGGCGTTACCTCAACCGATGGTTCAACCTTTCGATCCCGCTAAAAATGGGGAAAGCTGACCTGCCAATCAACGAACAGGGAGCCATTGAAGAAAATCAGCTGATCGGAAGTATTGATGCCTTATTGCATTTCAACCCCATTAAGACTGGCAGTTTGGTACAGCCCTATTTATTGGGAGGGGCCGGTGTGATGCTGGAATTGGAAAATGATGCTAAAGCCAACCCGGAAATCCCTCTGGGAATCGGACTGAACCTTCGATTGGCTAAAGGAATCTATGCCAGTGCCGAAACGCAGTACCGCATCGATTTTAATGATAACCGTGACCAACTGATGCACGCACTGGGGTTGAAATTTGACATTGGAAAAGGAAAAGATAAAGAAGAAATCGCCGACGCTGATAATGACGGTATCCCGGACGATGAAGACCAATGTCCGACCCAGGCTGGTTCGGCGGCTCTTTTTGGGTGCCCCGATGCGGATGGTGATGGTATTTCGGACAAACTGGATCAATGCCCCAATGAAAAAGGGCTCGCAGAATTGGGCGGGTGCCCCGACACGGATGGCGATAAGATCCCGGATCATTTGGATGAATGCCCAACCATCGCCGGTCCGGCCGACAATAATGGTTGTCCGAACGAAGACCAGGATGGAGACGGCATCAAAGATGCCGATGATCTTTGCCCGACGGTTCCGGGAACGGCCGGCACGAATGGTTGCCCTGACCTTGACGGCGACGG
>JBFIJS010000263.1:0-6110 GCA_041600595.1 Saprospiraceae bacterium
TCCAGCAGCGTAATGGCCCATCCCCTTGAGATATTCATCGTCGTGCTCATGGGCGCACAACTCAACGGCGTGATGGGCATGGTGCTCGCTATTCCTTTCTACACCACGATCAGAGCAGTGGCCGGGGCATTCCTCAGCGAGTTTCACATCGTACAAAACCTGACGGAGAGAATGAATAAGATCGGGGAGAAAAAGTAAAAACTACGCCGGCAACTGGCCGGCTGCCCCCGGTTATTTCCCTTTTTCCAGCCGTTCCGCTTTTTGCAAATAGGGCTGCCCTTTTTCCGGCTGACCGGAATCGCGGTAAGCCGAACCGAGGTAGCGGTTGAGGGTAGGGTTTTCGGGGTCGTATTGCAGACCCTGGGCAAACCATTTGATCGCTTCGGTAAAATTGCCCTGCATAGCATTGATCGCCCCGAGGTTGCGCAGGGCATCTACCATGCGGGGATCTTCCTGTACCGCTTTTTCGTACAATTCTTTGGCTTTGGCGTTGTCGCCCATTTCTGAATACAAAGTGCCCATATTGCTATGCACAAGTGGGAAAACAGGCCGGTATTTTAAGGCCAGGTTGTAGTATTCGAGGGCTTTGGGAAAATCTTTATCCCGGTAATAGGCCAGTCCCAGCTGGGCGAAAGCGTCGTGGTAGGTTGGGTACAATTCCACGGCTTTGCCAAAATGAAATTTTGCCTGATCGTACCAGGATTTTTTCTCCGCTGCGGTTGTTGCATCGTTGCCTTTTTTTACCAGTTCAAGACCGTAGTGAAAATTTAACTTCGCCGAGTTGGGCGCCACTTTGATGTCTTGATGATAAAGAGAGTAGCTGCTCGCCCAGTCCTGGTTGCGGCTGATCGTTTTAGCGGAGTATAAGAGTAATATGACGCCGGCTACCATCCATATTTTTTTGTTTTGAAAAATGGCCCCCAGGGAAAAACGACTGTTCACGGCTGGTGTCTTGTCGCCAAAAATTTTAATCAGCACCAATGCCAGTGCTATGGCAAAAGCAGGAGAGGCTGTGTACAGCAACCGGTCGCCAAAACTGGTGCCGATGGTGATGATTAAATTGGAAGAGATAGAGAAATTAATCAGGAAAAACAAAATAACAAAGGACCAGATCTGCCGGGCCCCCAACTTCAAAAGGGCATATATACCGAGCCCCGTCCATACGAGCAGCGATAGTATTACCCGCCAGTCGCCAAACCCCGTCAACGGGATTTCATTATAGCCCCAATCGCTGCTCAGCGGGTGCGGGAACACCAGCGTCCACAAGTATTTTCCCAACAACAAAAAGGCGGTAGCGAGCCGGGTACCTCCGTCGTTGGCACCGACGAGTAAATTATCCAAAACCGAAATGTCTCCCGGTGTGCCAAATGCCCCGACAACCTGGCTGCGGATAAAAATGAAGAGCAGGGCCAGGGCAGCAAAAGGGAGGGTCCACAGCAGAATTTTGTTCCATTTTTTCTCCGAAAAAAAATACATGAACAAGGGAAACACAGCGAGGAAAGTCACGGCATTTTCCTTGGAAAATAAAGCTGCGAGGTAGGTGATACAGGCGGCTCCGAGCCATTTGAGGTTTTCTTTTTCCAAAAAAGACCAGATAAATCGCAAAGTCAGTACACACATCAGAAACATCACGATTTCGTCCCGGCTTTTGATATTGGCAACCACCTCCGCGTGCACGGGGTGGGCCACGAAAAACAACGTGGTGAGCAGCGGCAAAAGCAGGTTTTTGTTTGCCCATATTTTAGCCAGGGTCAGGAATAGGAGCCCTCCCGTCAGGGCATACAGGAGTACATTGATGAAATGGCTGAGTTCAGGGGAGTCGGGTGCCAATGCCCATTCCAGCGAAAACATTGTCATGGGGATGGGGCGGTACAGTTCGCCGGGGCCGGGCCGGTAGCCATAACGGGCGTGAGTGGTCCACTGGGTAGGGATGCCATCCAGACCCTGTTTGGTCACGAAATTCTCTTTGATCTGGGAAAAATCGTCGAGTACGTAGCCGTGCGTCAGGGTGTTGGCATACAGCAAAAAACCAAAAATAGAAATGGCAAAAGCCAGGATGTAGAGGTTTTTATGATTGGTCTCTTTTGTGCCCGTTCTTTTTTTGGGTGCGTTCGTTTTAGACTCTTTTTTTGATTTTCTTGATGCCATGGCGCCTGGTTAATCGTTTGCAAAATGAAAATTGCTGGTCCGCAAATGTACTAAACAGGGATTGCTACAAAAGCAAATTACACCCCCGAATGTCGCTGTTATCCAGCCGCCCCAATACTTCAAAAGAGCCATCCGGGTTGACCCGCCCCAGGTCATCCGTAGCGATGAAGCTGATCGTGTCCAGGTTGGCGAGGTCAATGATGTTGAGAACGCCGGTTTTTCCGGTTTTTTGCAATGTCAGCGGATCGGTGATTTCCCGGGTCAGCACTTTCATCGTTGGCGGACACCGGAAAATGCCCTGACCGGTGGAGTAAGCCTGGGAGAAAAGTTCGGTCATGCCGTATTCCGAGTGAATATGTTCCACCTTAAAGGCACGGGTGAGGCTATGGTGGAGTTCGCCCCTGGTTATTTCTTTCCTCCGGCCCTTCATTCCACCTGTTTCCATGATGATAACTCCTTGTAAATCAACGGGGTGTTGCTCCGCCAGGTCGAGCAGGGCAAAAGAAACACCCAGCAGCAGGGTAGGGGTTTGCTCCTTTTTCAGTTCGTCGAGTATGTCCAGCAAATCAGTGGTATTGTGTAAAAAAAAGCCGCTTTTAGCGTGCTCGGACAATCCTATGAAATGCTCCGCCATCAGGATGAGGGAGGAGCCGCTGCGTTCCAGATAAGATGGCAGCAAAGCCAAAACGCAGTACCCGGAGGGAGCACCATAAAACCGGCTGAATCCTCTTTCCGTATTCTTTTTATAAAATGCAATGTCCCGGACATGGTGGAAACTGGTCGCTTCCCCGGTGGTACCACTGCTGGAGAAGGAGGTGGCTGCCGCCCATTTCCCGGTTTTGATGGAGTAATTTTTGAAAAATTGAATAGGTAAAAAGGGAATGTCCGCCATTTTCCGCACGGAGCCGGCATCAATCTTCAACAGGGAAAGGTAGCGGCTATAGACCTCGTTGAAGCGGGCCTGAAACTGGAATACCTGTAGTGCCAACGCTTCAAATGCCGGATCCGTTAAAGTTTCCAGTTGTTGTAAAATTTTGTTGCGCTGTTGTTCGTATAACATAGCCATGGAATAGGTGCCAATCTCTGTAGGTGATGCATGGATTTGTCCGCACGGAAAGGAAGTGGGGACGGCGATGCATCATCCGTTTTTTCCGGAACCGTTTTGCGGCGTGAAAACAGGTCGGGATGAAGTCGGACGGAGAGGATTACCTTTTTGAAGTTTTCGTAAAATTCGTCTATTTTTGAAACATCGCACTTAATATTTGTTTGGTTAAATAGGAAAACCCCATTTGATCAGCAACAAAATGGCGCTGTTGCATTGCTGTAAATAAGTGGAGGCAGGAACTCCTTTCCGGCAACAATTCGATTTACGGATGACCGCAGCCTGATAGCCCTTGAGAGCAAAAGAAAGAGTTGCCAGGCGGTTCACAAATCCTGCGCCGTCTTTCGTAAATAATTTATTTACAGGGCATTAAAAAAAATACCAGATATGAATTTCCCAACTGTTTTTAACTTTCTGAAAAGCCAGGCTCCCCTGATAATGATTGCCGTGTTTTTTGCTGCCTGTGCGACGCCTCCGGAATATCCTGACGTACCTGCGATTGAATTTTTGGAATTGTCAAAAGATACACTACGGCGGGGCAGTTTTTTCGATGATACAACTTTTGTGAAATTTTCCTTTACCGACGGCGACGGCGACATTGGTGACAGAGACAGTCTGCAATTGGTGGTAATCGATTCCAGAAATGATTTTACCAATGAGTTTCGCATTCCGTTTGTCCCTAAATTTGGTGACTCGGGTCTGAAAGGAGAAATTACGGTCCGGCTTTTCACCAGTTGCTGCATTTTTCCCGATTCCCTTTTTCTGGAAGGCTGCACGGATGTCTTTTCCCAGATGCCTTACGACGAGCTCACCTACGATATCTACATCAAAGACCGGGCGGGCAATTTCAGTAATACGATCACCACTTCGCCGATTTATATTCGATGTTTTGATTGAGCGGGGTCGTACCTTTCGGCCCAAAGGAATTTTAATACGTGTAAGTAAGAATTTGCCAGATGATGGACTTATCCTGCCCCGCTTATTACAAGGAACTTTTGTTGTGCTGTGCTAAAATTAGCGGAATTACAACCCGTAATTAATCCAATCCACTCCTTTCCGGAGCCATTTCAGGGTCTCTTCTTCCCGGCTGCCCGGCCTGGTTTGATAATTATAAAACCACTGGGCCTGCGGCGGCATACTCATCAAAATGGATTCCGTACGGCCATCGGTGTCCAGGCCGAATTTGGTACCCCGATCCCACAGCAAATTGAACTCTACGTAGCGGCTGCGGCGGATAGCCTGCCATTCCTTCTCTGTTTCTCCGAATGCTAAGTCTTTGTTTTTCAATGCTAAATGAGTATACACCGGCGCAAAAATTTCCCCGACATCCTGCACAAACCGGAAAGCGGTTTTCTTGTCCAGTCCTCTTTTTTCATTCAGGTGATCGAAAAAAATACCGCCGATCCCGCGGGTTTCCCGGCGGTGTTTCAGGAAAAAATAATCGTCTGCCCAGACCTTAAACTCCGGATAGAATGCCGGGTCGTGCCGGTCGCAGACATCTTTTAGATGCCGGTGAAAAAAACGGGCATCTTCGGCAACAACGTAGTGCGGCGTCAGGTCAATGCCACCCCCAAACCACCAGACCGTCTTGCCGCCGGGCGAAGTTTGTTCCGTTTGGAAATACCGGACGTTCATATGGATGATAGGTACCATCGGGCTGATGGGGTGCAAAACGATGGAGACACCGGTGGCATAAAAATGAGAAGGCGGCAAGCCAAGCTTCTCTGAGATTTTAGCCGGCATTTCTCCGTGCACAGCGCTAAAATTGACCCCCCCTTTTTCAATCACCTTTCCCTGGATCACGCGGCTGCGGCCACCTCCCCCGGCCGGTCGTTGCCAGCGGTCCTCGATGAATTTGCCTGTACCGTCCATGTCTTCCAATGAATGGCAGATCCTGTCTTGCAGGCCCTGGAACCAGGTCGTTATTGCTTCTTTTGCGGGTAGTTTATTCGGCATGATGTGCTGGTTAGTCGTTGGTGAAAAAGCTACTGGCCCAGGTGTTCTTTGGCGGCAGCGACAACTTTTTTGGTATTGCCGACAAAAGTGGCCTCTCCATCCACTATAACAGGGCGCTTCAGGAAAGTGTATTCCTCCAGGATGTATCGGCGGTAATCCTCTTCGGTCAACTCCTTTTCGTGCAAGCCCCAGGCCCGATATTTCATGGACCGTCGGCTGAACAGCGCTTCGTAGGAACCTTCTTTCTTTTTGAGAAAATCCAGTTCTTTGGCTGAAATGTTCTTTTCCTTCAGGTTTTGCATTTCGAAACCTTCCAGTCCTCCCAATTCCTTGATGATCCGCTGGCAGGTGTTGCAAGTCGATAAGTGAAAAACTTTTTTCATAATTCTTGTACTTTATTTTTTTTGGTGTGCAAAATTAAACAAGGTAATGGTTGCAGGTGGCTGATTGTTGTTGTTTTAAAAACAGGACAATGTCATTTTTTAGTTAGCCCAACCTTCCGACTTTTGCTTTATGGAAAAAATCATCCCTTCTTCTGAACTGATCCTGAACCCCGATGGCAGTATTTACCACCTGAATCTGCGTCCGGAGCAAATCGCCCCAACCATCATTCTCGTTGGCGACCCCGACCGTGTGCCCAGGGTGTCGCAACATTTTGACAAACTGGACTACCAGGTTCAGAAAAGGGAGTTTGTGACCCACACCGGTTGGCTGGGCCAAAAGCGACTGACCGTGCTGTCAACGGGAATCGGAACCGACAATATCGATATCGTGATGAATGAGTTGGACGCATTGGTAAACATCGACCTGCAGACTCGCCGGGTGAAAGAGCAGTTGACCCGGCTGGATTTTATCCGCATTGGTACTTCGGGGGTTCTGTCAGCGGAAATCGGGGTGGATGAAA